>JBPPMI010000333.1:0-21758 GCA_051305975.1 Solirubrobacterales bacterium | reverse complement strand
GCCCTATTGGCCCGTATAACGGACTCCGGCTAGGAGTTGAAGCGGTTCAGGTCGTGACGACGCTGGTCCTTCTTGGCGTCGAGACGTCCCTGGATCAGGGAAGCAACGATCACGAAGATCGCGAAGAACGCGATCACGCCGAAGCAGAAGAAGGTGATCAGCAGGTCGTTTGCCCGGCCGGCCAGTCCGACACCGTCGGCGGCCATGGCCGCGGGCGCCAGGACGAGCACCAGCAGCGTGGTGAAGGCGGCGGTCAGGATCGCGGTCATTCGGCGGGAAACGTTCACGGATGGAAATCTACCAACTTCCCGGGCGCCAGATTTCCCGGAGAGGCCGATAGTGCGTTTAACCACCCCGGAACCCGGAAAACACGGTCGATGCGAGAACTCATGTGAACGACTTGTGAACATTCGGCGCCGGGAGTGGGTTCCGTCCGTGTCTGCCCTACACTTAAGTGGAAATGAACTACGGACGCGAATCGCTGCGGGTGGCTGTCATCGACAACGACTCCGGCTTCATCAAGGTCCTGACCAACCGCATGGATTCCGCGGGCTGGCAGCATCGGGTACTGGCATCGGCCGTACCTCCCCAGGAACTCATTGCCATGAAGGTGAACGCGGTCGTCGTCGACCTCGGAGTGATGGGAGATGACGGCTGGGCCTACCTCGAGCGCATAACTGGACTCATGCCCGATCTCGGGGTACTCGTCTGCGCCAGTGGCGCCACGGTCTCCCAGCGGGTCCGGGGCCTCCGGATCGGTGCCGACGACTGGATCAGCAAGCCTTGCCATCCGGAAGAAGTGATCGCCCGGATCGAATCGGTCGCCAGACGGCGCCGGCGCCTCAAGACCACGAGCGAGACCGGTCCAGTAGTGATCGGCGAGATCGAAGTCCGCGCCGACCAGTTCCAGGCTTTCGTCGCCGGCAACAGCCTCGACCTCACCCGTCGCGAGTTCGAGCTGCTCCAGCTTCTCGCCGAGAGCGAAGGCAACGTGCTCGAGCGCGAAACTATCTACCAACGGGTCTGGGGATACACGATGGCCCACGGCGACCGTTCGGTCGACGTCTTCATCCGCAAGCTCCGGCACAAGCTGGAAAAGCGGTCGCCGGGCTTCTCGTACATTCACACGCACTTCGGCGTCGGCTACAGATTCGCGGCCGAATCGTCGATACCGGACGCTCCGGCGTCCGCAGAAAAAGGCTCCGACCGAGCTGCCTCTCCGAGCGCTGACACGCTCTCCGCCCCGGTCTAGAGCGCTTTTTTGTAGTTCGAACGCCCAC
This sequence comes from Solirubrobacterales bacterium, assembly GCA_051305975.1. Taxonomy (GTDB): domain Bacteria; phylum Actinomycetota; class Thermoleophilia; order Solirubrobacterales; family 70-9; genus 67-14. The sequence continues at coordinate 20,478 of JBPPMI010000333.1, read as the reverse complement.
CTCTCGGGGCGTTCACACTTCTCTCCCCGTTCGTTTACATCTTTTAAACAAGTTGGAAACAGGCGCGTAACAAGTCGCCCCCGAAGCGCTGCGACTCTTCCCGGGACAGACCAAGTAAAGGTGGCCAACGGGCTGCCGAAAGAGCGAAAAGCTCATGGAAGCAACTCAATAAGGAGATTACGTGTTCCGTTCCAAGACCAAATTTCTAGCCGCGCTGGCCCTCACCGGCGTCATGGCATTCGGCATCGCAGCCTGTGGTGACAGTGACGACAGTTCGAGTGACAGTGGCAGCTCCTCCGGAGGAGACCTCTCCGGCAACATCCGAATCGACGGTTCGAGCACCGTCGCCCCGCTGACCGAAGCGGTGGCGGAAGGCTTCCAGTCCGAGAACCCCGACGTCAAGGTGACGGTCGGAACGGCCGGCACCGGTGGCGGTTTCGAGAAGTTCTGCGTCGGCGAGACCGATGCTAACGACGCCTCGGACGCAATCGACGAAGAGCAGACCGCAATGTGCAAGAAGAACGGCGTCGAGTGGGAAGAGATCCAGGTCGCCAACGACGCGCTTTCAGTCGTCGTCAACCCGGAGAACCCGGTCGAGTGTGTAACGACGGATCAGCTCAAGCAGGTCTGGGAAACCGGATCGAAGGTCAGCAACTGGGACCAGATCGAAGGACTCGACCCCGCCTACGAGTCTGAGCTGACCCTGTTCGGTCCTGGCACCGACTCCGGAACGTTCGCTTACTTCTCTGAGGAGATCAACGGAGAAGAAGGCAACATGCGTACCGACTACAACAACGTCGGTGAAGATGACAACCAGACGGTGACCGGTGTGGCCGGCGCTCCCGGTGGCATGGGCTACTTCGGTTTCTCATTCCTCCAGGAGAACGAAGGCAAGATCAAGGGAGTGTCGATCGACAGCGGCAAGGGTTGCGTTGCTCCGTCGGTCGAGACGGTCCAGGACGGTACTTACACGCCGCTGGCGCGTCCCCTCTTCGTGTACCCGTCGGCTGAAGCTCTGGCGAAGCCCGAGTTCGACGCTTTCATGGAGTACTACCTTGCCAACGTCAATTCGATCGCCGAGCAGATCGGTTTCATCGGACTGACCGATGAGCAGCAGTCGGAAAACGACGCCAAGCTGAAGAAGCTCATCAGCGCGGCTTCGGCCAGCTAGAGCCGAACAGGCCTGGCAGGAAAACACCAGAAATGGAAGCACGGGACATGATTGGAGCCTTCGGGGACAGGGGGCCGGCGCGGCCGGTCCCCTCCCTGGAGGCTCCGTCTCCTCGTTACGGCGAGAAACTCATAAAGGGCATCCTTGGCATGTGCGCGTTGCTGTCGGTCCTGACAACGACTGCGATCGTCGTGTCGCTGCTGATCCCGACCGTCGCCTTTTTCGGCGAGGTCGGCATCGGGGACTTCCTGTTCGGCACCGAGTGGGCCCCGACCTTCCAGCCTGCGGCATTCGGTGTACTGCCGATCGTCGTAGGAACTTTCAGCACAGCTCTCTGGGGGATGCTCTTTGCAGTACCGATCGGGCTTGCTTCGGCGATCTGGCTGAGTGAGTACGCATCACCACGGCAACGCAAATTGATCAAGCCTGTCCTCGAAGTGCTGGCCGGCATTCCCACGGTCGCAATCGGCATCTTCGGACTGGTTTTCCTCAGTCCCCTCATCGAGAAGGTGGCGCCCTTCATGGTCAGCGTTCCACCGTTCAGCGCCGGTGTGGCCGGTCTGGCGATCGGCCTGATGATAGTCCCGATCATCGCTTCGATTTCCGATGACGCGATGCGGGCCGTGCCGAGCGGATTGCGCGAGGCCGCCTATGGCCTCGGCTCGACCAAGATGAAGGTCGCAACCCGGGTCATCTTCCCGGCCGCGATCTCCGGCGTCATCGCTTCGCTGGTTCTTGCGGGATCCCGGGCAGTTGGCGAGACCATGGTCGTGCTTCTGGTCGCCGGTGCCTCACCGAACCTCACGTTCGACCCGGGCTCTTCGATCCTCACCATGACCGCCTTCATCGGCCAGACCGCGACCGGCGACATCTCGACCGGATCGATCACCTACGACACTATCTTCGCGGTCGGCACGCTGCTCTTCCTCATAACCCTCGTTCTCAACATGTTCGCGATCCGAATGGTTCGCAAGTACCGGGAGGTATACGAATAATGGCGCTGGCAACCCCCGGCACGGAACGGAACCGCCTGGCCACCGCCGGCGCCAAGGCGATGACGCTCGAGTCGCTAGAGCACCAGCCGCGCGGCGACGTGTGGAAGGGGAACCTCTTCTTCGCCATCCTCCTGTTCGGATTGACCATCGCGCTGGTCGGCCTCGCGGCGATCATCATCCAGGCCGCGGTCAAGGGAGCTCCCGCCTTCGGCTGGAACCTGATCACGAACGGCCCCTCGACGATCAATCCCGACCAGGCGGGCTTCCGTCCCGCCCTGATCGGCACTCTCTACCTGACCCTCGGGGTCATCCTCCTGGTGGTGCCCCTCGGCATCGGGGCGGCGCTGTACCTCGAGGAGTACGCCGACGGCAACCGCTGGTGGAACCGGCTGATCGAACTCAACGTGCAGAACCTCGCCGGCGTCCCGTCGATCATCTACGGCATCCTCGGGCTGGCCTTCATCGTGCGTGGCCCGCTAGACCTCGGATTCATCCTGGTCGCCGGTTCGCTGACCCTCGCCCTGCTGGTCCTGCCGACCGTCATCCTCGCTTCACGTGAGGCGATCCGTGCAGTGCCGCCCTCGATCCGGGAAGGCTCGCTCGCCCTCGGAGCCACCCAGTGGCAGACGATCCGCCGCCAGGTTCTGCCGGCGTCGATCCCGGGGGTGGTCACCGGGGTGATCCTCGCGATCTCCAGGGCCATCGGCGAAACGGCCCCGCTTCTCCTGGTCGGGGCGGCGACTTTCGTGACCTTCAACCCGACGTTCACCGGAGACAACGGATATTCGGCCCTTCCGGTCCTGATCTTCAACTACGCGGCCCGTCCCCAGGAGGAATTCAGGGTGCTCGCCGCGGCCGGAGTGATTCTGATGCTCATCGTGCTCCTCGCGATGAACTCATTCGCCGTATGGCTCCGAAATCGATACGAGCAACAGTGGTAGGAGCGCTAAATTGACTTTGAAAGTAAATGGACAGTTGACCGAAAATGACCCGAAAGACAAGATGACCACCCCTCCTGAACCGAGCCACGAAAAAGGCCTCAGCCAGCAGATCACGGTCTCGGCCGACAAGGCCGGGGAAGATGTCGACATCTGGGCCAAGGAGAAGGTCTTCGAGGTCAAAGACGTCACCGTCTCCTATTCCGACAAGGCGGCGGTCAAGGGTGTCACGATGGACATCTTCCGCAACGAAGTGACCGCGATGATCGGTCCCTCGGGCTGCGGCAAGAGCACCCTGCTGCGCTGCCTGAATCGGATGAACGATCTGGTCAGCACAGCGCGGGTGGACGGCGAGATCCTCTACCACGGCCATGACCTGTACGGCCCCAAGGTCGATCCGGTCCAGGTCCGCAAGATGATCGGCATGGTCTTCCAGAAGCCGAACCCGTTCCCCAAGTCGATTTACGACAACATCGCCTTCGGACCCCGGGTCCTCGGCATGGACAACATCGACGAGAGGGTCGAGAAAGCACTTCAGGGCGCTGCGCTGTGGGACGAAGTGAAGGACCGGCTGAAGGACAACGCCTACGGCATGTCGGGCGGACAGCAGCAGCGGCTCTGCATCGCCCGCACCATGGCAGTCGATCCGGAGGTAATCCTCATGGACGAGCCCTGCTCGGCCCTCGACCCGATCTCGACCGGCAAGATCGAGGACCTCATGGACGAGCTCAAGAAGGACTTCTCGATCGTGATCGTCACCCACAACATGCAACAGGCGGCGCGTGTGTCCGACAAGACCGCGTTCCTGATCGTCGAGCTCGACGCCACCGAGAACAATCGCTGGGGCCAGCTGGTCGAGTACGACGAGACCGAGAAGGTCTTCACCAATCCCCAGGATTCACGCACCGAGGATTATGTAACCGGAAAGGTCGGCTGATCCCGATGAGCGAGATGCATGTCAGCAACAGGATCCGGGTCCAGTACCAGGAAGAACTGGCTCGCCTCGAAGAGAAGGCGCTCGGCGGCTTCGACCTGGTGATCAGGTCCCTCGACCGAACGCTCGAAGCGGTAAGCAACCAGGACATCGAGCTCGCCCAGATCGTCATGGCTGACGACGACCAGATCGACGGCCGTTACCTCGAGGTGCATCAGGGTCTGATCACGCTCCTCGCCACGCAATCACCGGTCGCGACCGACCTGCGGCTGATCTCGGCCCTGCTCCACGTCATCAAGAACATCGAACGCATGGGCGACCAATGCGTCAACATCTGCAAACTGATCCCGCTCGTCGGCCACGAACCGCCGGTCGACAAGTCGATGGTGGACAACATCCTCACCATGGGTCAGCAGGTCAGGCTCCAGTCGCTCCAGGCAAAGCGTGCCTTCGCCGACCGTGACATCGTTCAGGCTCAGGATCTCGTCAACCAGGACGACCGGGTCGACCGCCTCAACAAGGAATGTTTCGCCCTGGCGATCGAGATCGGTGACGAAATCGACCGGCGCGAATGGGCGATGACGATGCTCCTGGCTGCCAGGGCACTCGAACGGATGGGCGACAACACGGTCGACGTCGGTGAGCAGGTCGCATTCGTCGTGACCGGCCTCTTCCGGGAGTTCGAAGACGCTTCACATCCCGTCTAGGTCCCGGAAGAACAGGAACGGGTGGGGCGCATCCGGGCCTTCTGCGAAGATCGCGGAGGGAAACACAATGCGTTGCGCTGCCATCGACATAGGTTCAAATACGACCCGGATCCTGGTTGCGGAGCCGCTGGACGGCCAGATCGCGAAGGTCATGGAACAGCGGGCGTACACCCGCATCGGCAAGGCAAAGGACACCAGGGGCCGGATCTCGAAGGAAAAGATCGAAGAGGTCGCCGACGTGGTCGACACCCAGGTGCGGCTCGCCCGCGAAGTCGGTGCGGAGTCCTTTCGTGCCGTCGCCACCGCGGCGGTCCGTGATTCGAAGAACGGCAGCGCGCTGGTCAAGGCGATCGAGGCCAAGGCCGGGATCCCGGTGGAGATCATCAGCGAGCACGAAGAAGGCCGGCTCGCCTTCCTCGGTGCCACCAAGGCCCTCGGCCATCCGGCCGAAGGCAGCGTCGCCGTGGTCGACGTCGGCGGCGGTTCGACGGAGATCATCCTCGGGTCGATGACGGACGGCGTCCAGGAAGTGCTGTCCTGGCCGATCGGGTCCGGCCTCCTCGCCGACGAACTGATCGAAGGCGACCCGCCCTCCGCCTCGGAGATCCGCAAGATCCGTGACCGCATCGAAGACGAGTTCAAGGGTGTGGAGATCGAGCGCCCAGACCAGGTCGTGGCGGTCGGCGGTACCTCCACTTCAATGCGACGCCTCGTTGGCGTGGTCCTCGAATACGAGACACTCGAACGCGGAATCCGTGTCCTCTGCGGTGGCTCGAGCACGGAAGTTGCCCGCCAGTTCGAGCTCGACCCGGTCCGGGTGAAGATCCTGCCGACCGGCGTGCTGATCCTCGAGAAGATCTCCGAGCTGCTCGGCCGTCCGCTGCAGATCGGCAAAGGCGGCATCCGCGAAGGCATTGTGCTCGACATGCTGAACGGCGAGGTCGACGCATCGGCCGAAGCAGTCGCCGGCTGAAACAAGGACCGGATCGGGGCGCTCCTTCGGTCACCATGGACGTCTTGATCCATGCTCCGCAGGGATCAAGGCGGCGAGACCCTACGAGGTAGGCTCCAAGGGAATGTACGCCGACAGGAAACCGGAGCCCGATCCAGTCCCGGATGAGAAGTTCCAACTCGCGGCGGCGCTGGTGCTCGAGGACCGCGTCGACCAGATCACCGGCCTGAGCCGCGGCCTCCTCGACGTGACCAACGCCGATTCAGCCGAGCAGATGTGGCTCGCCTGCCGCCGGATGCGGGCGGCGATCGAGATGTTAGCACCCTGTTACTCGAAGGCCCAGTCCCGGGCGGCGCGGGAAGAGGTCCGGATCGTGTCCAAGGCCGTCGGCCTCCGCCGGGACGTCGACTCGGTGATCGAGACCGTCGAAGGCGTCGGAGCCGAGATGGACGATCAGGAGGGCGCGGGAATCGTCCGGCTCGTCGACCGACTCCGCCGAAAACAGGCCGATGCCAACCGCGCACTGGCGCAGGTGGTCCATGGCCGCCGCATGCAGGCGTTCCGGGTCCGGATCGAGGACCTGACCGATGCCCCGGTCGGCGATTCCGAGTCGGCCAGCCTGCGCGGTCGCAGCAACCCCCTCCAGACCATCCCCGTTACGGCCACCGAGCTGGTCGAGAACCGGCTCGCCCGCCTGCGGAAGAACGTGCCCGAAGCCCTCGAGCCGTACGCGATCGACGACCAGCACCGGATGCGGGTTGCCGCCGAACGCCTGCGTTATTCCCTGGAGCTGACCGCCGAAGCGATCGGCAGCCAGGCGCATACGGCCCGCCGCGCGGCCCGCGGCCTGCAGGAGATCCTCGGCGAGATCCGGGACTGCGACCTCGCCCTGCCCGAAGTACGGGAGCAAATCCGGCTGCTCGAGGAAGAAGACGTCAAGACGATCCTCGAACGCGCCCGCGGAAACCGCGACCTCGATCCGGTGCTGATCCAGGCCGCACCGAACCGGGCGGCCTACCGCGGCCTCGAGCTGCTCGTCGTCCATCTGCTGTCGCGCCGGCAGATGATGTTCGAGCGGTTCCGCCGTCTCTGGCTGGAACAGTCGCGCCAGGGAGTCTGGGTCGCACTCGAGTCTTCGTTCCGCTGAGGGTCTCGCCGCCTTTCCTCCGCGCGAAGCGTGGAGAAAGACGTCAGGACCCGTTCCTTGTCCATCTCTGTGTTAACAAGTCGGCGGCTTCCAGAAGGTAGGATGGCGCCTTGCCCGACCTGAGCGATCCATCCCTCTATTTCAACCGTGAGCTCTCGTGGCTCGACTTCAACCAGCGGGTTCTCGAACTCGCTGAAGACGAGTCGGTTCCCCTTCTCGAAAGGGTCAAGTTCTGCGCGATCTACGCCTCGAACCTGGACGAGTTCTTCATGGTCCGCGTGGCCGGCCTCTGGGATCAGGTCGACGCCGGGATCGACGCCCGCGGCCCCGACGGCCTGTCCCCGCGTGAGCAGATCTCCGCGATCCGCAGCCGGTCGCTCGAGCTCGACCGGCGTCTCCGGAAGCTTTTCGACAAACGCCTCCGCCCGGAGCTCGGCGATCACGGAATCAAGATAGCCCACCCGGGTTCACTTTCCGCCGACGAGCGCGAAGAGGTGGCCCGGCGTTTCGAGAACCAGATATTCCCGACGCTGACTCCGCTCGTCATCGGTCTCGGCCGGCCGTTTCCCTACATCTCGAACCTTTCGCTGAGCCTTGCCGTCCTGCTGCGCGATCCCGAGACCTCGACCCAGGTGCTCGCGCGGATCAAGGTCCCGAAAGAACTGCTCGGCAGGTTCATCAAGTTCGAAGGCGAGAACGAAACGATCCTCGTGCCGATCGAGGACGTGATTGCCGACAACCTGGGCATGCTGTTCCCCGGCGTCGAGGTTCTCGAGCACGGCTACTTCCGTGTCACCCGCGACGCCGACTTCAACGTGAGCGACGAGGCCGACGACCTGCTCGAGGCGGTACAGGAGGAAGTACGCCGCCGGCGGTTCGGCGAAGTCGTGCGGCTCGAGGTCGCCGACGACATGGACGCCGGCCTCCAGGAGATCCTGGTCGAGGTGCTGCGTCTCCAGGAGAACGAAGTGTTCGAAATCGGCGGCCTGCTCGACCTGGCCGACCTCTGGGACGTGGTGAAACTGCCCGGCCACGGCAATCTGCGCGACGAGCCCTGGTCCCCGGTGACCCAGCCCCGGCTCAAGTCCGAGGACGGCGATCCCGTCGACATCTTCGCCGCGATCAGGCACCAGGACATCTTCGTCCACCACCCGTACGACTCGTTCACGAATTCGGTCGAGCGGCTGATCGCGCAGGCCGTCAAGGATCCCGACGTCCTCGCGATCAAGCAGACGGTGTACCGGACCAGCGACGACTCGCCGCTCGTCCAGGCCCTGATCCGCGCCTCTGAACGCGGCAAGCAGGTCGTCTGCATGCTCGAGCTCAAGGCCCGGTTCGACGAAGAGGCGAACATCGAATGGGCCAAGCGCCTCGAAGAGGTCGGAGTCCACGTCGTCTACGGGATCCCGGGCCTGAAGACCCACATCAAGGCACTGCTGGTCGTCCGCCGCGAGGGGGACCAGGTGCGGAACTACGTACACATCGGCACCGGCAACTACCACTCGACCACGGCCCGCCTCTACACGGACTTCGGCCTGTTCACGGCCGACGCCGAGATCAGCGCCGACGTCTCCGAGATGTTCAACGTACTCACCGGTTACGCCAAGCCGATCGAGTACCGGCGCGTGCTCGTATCGCCGGACACGATGCGGTCGAAGATCCTGGCCGAGATCGACGACACTATCGAAGCCCACCTCGAGGGGCGCGACGCCCGGATCTCGATGAAGATGAACTCCCTGGTCGACCGGCTCTGCATCGAGGCGCTCTACCGGGCGTCCATGGCCGGGGTCGAGGTCGATCTGAACGTGCGCGGGATCTGCTGCCTCCGGCCCGGCGTTCCCGGGCTCTCGGACAACATCCGGGTGGTGTCGCTGGTCGGCCGGTTCCTCGAGCACTCGCGGGTCTACGCCTTCCGCCGTGGGGACGAGTCGAAGGTCCTGATCGGCTCGGCCGACCTGATGCCGCGGAACCTGGATGCCCGCGTCGAACTGGTCACCCCGATCGACGACGAGACGGCGCGCGACCAGGTGCTCGACGTGCTCGAGCGGTGCTTCGCCGACAACACCAATTCGTGGGTACTCGACAGCTCCGGCAACTGGTCCCGGCTTAGTCCGGAAGGCGGAGAGATCCGAAACGCCCAGGATGAACTGCGGGAACGCCACAAGGCGCTGGCCGCGACCCTGGCCCCGCAGCTTTCCCAGTGAAGCCGCTCCGGCCCGCCCACTGACGGAAGGTTTCGGCGGGAAGCTCTGGTAAGTTGGCCCGGCTCAGAATGCGTTTCTCACTCCTACCTCGCGACTCGACCTTCTTCGACCTCTTCACCCAGGCCGGAAACAATTCGCTGCGCGCGGCCACGATGCTCGACGAGATGATGAACTCGTGGCCCGACGACAACGGCCTCACCCGCGAGATCCTGCTGGCCGAGCAGGAGGGTGACAGGATCACGCACGACATCATCAAGCGCCTCAACTCGACCTTCGTCACCCCGATCGACCGCGAGGACATCTACGGTCTGGCCACCAAGCTCGACGACGTCGTCGACTACATCGAAGAGGCGGCTGACTTCCTCGGCCTCTACAAGATCGAAGCCCCGATGTCGCAGGCGCAGGAGCTCACGAAGATCCTCGTCGGATGCTGCGAGCAGCTGGCTGCCGGCCTCGAGAACCTGCCTTCGTTCAACGACCTCGACAAGTACTGGATCGAGATCCACAAGCTTGAGAACGACGGCGACCGGGTGTCGCGTGACGCGGTTGCGTCGCTTTTCTCAAACGGCATCGACCCGATGGTCGTGATCCGGTGGAAGGACATGTTCGCGGTCCTCGAGAAGGCGATCGATGCCACCGAGACCGCCGCGCACATCCTCGAAGGCATCGTCATCAAGAACAGCTAGGGACCCTTGGACGCCCACCTGATCCTGATCATCGTGGTCGTCACCGCGCTTGCCTTCGATTTCACCAACGGCTTCCATGACACCGCGAACGTGGTGGCCACCTCGATCTCGACCGGGGCCGCATCGCCCAAAGTCGCTATCGCCTTCGCCGCAGTCCTCAACTTCGTCGGCGCCTTCGTCTCCATCGAGGTCGCCGCGACGATCGCCAAGGACGTGGTCAACCCCGAGGCCCTGGCCGGCGCGGACGCTCTCAACGTCGTCTTCTCCGGGCTGGTCGGAGCGATCGCCTGGAACCTGATCACCTGGTACTACGGGCTGCCTTCGTCGAGTTCACACGCGCTGATCGGCGGCATCGTCGGTTCCGCTCTCGCCGCCATCGGTACAGGGGCGATCGAAGTAGACGGTCTCGTCGGCAAGGTGCTCGTTCCCGGCGTCATCGCCCCGATCCTCGCTTTCCTCGTCGCCGCCCTGGCGATCACCATCAGTTACCGGATCGTCAACAACCTGCGGCCCGGTCCGGTCAACCGCGGGTACCGGGTCGGTCAGATCTTCTCCGGCGGGCTGCTTGCCCTTGCGCATGGCACCAATGACGCCCAGAAGACGATGGGAGTCATCACCCTCGCCCTGATCGCCGACGGCACTCTGTCGGCCGGTTCCGATCCGCCGTTCTGGGTCATCTTCTCCGCGGCCACGGCAATCGCCCTCGGTACCTACAGCGGTGGCTGGAAGATCATCAAGACCACCGGCACGAAGATCATCAAGATGGACACGGCCCAGGGCTTCTCGTCGCAGGGCGCCGGCGCTGCGGTGATCATGGCCTCGTCGCACTTCGGGTTCCCGCTTTCGACGACGCATGTCATCAACGGCGGCATCATGGGCTCGGGCATCGCCAAGCGGCTCTCGGCGGTCCGCTGGGGCGTCGCCGGGAACATCGTCACTGCCTGGATCCTGACCCTTCCGGCGGCCGCTGCGATCGGCGCCGCGATCTACGGGATCACGGTCCTCTGCGGCGGCGGCACGATCGGTCCGGTCATCATCAGCGCCATTTCCGTGGTCCTCATCATCGGTGCATTCATCCGCAGGGCGCGGCGGGGCGCCCCGGTCGCGGCGGGTCACTCATGACCACGTTGGCATCGATAGTCAACTGGCCGGAGCTCATTGAATCGATCGTGGCCGGTGCGACCGCCGCGATCGCCCTCACCGTCGTCGTTTCCTTCGGCATTCGGGGAACTGCCAAGTACGTCGACTACAGCCTCGACAACCGCATGGGGCTCGCTTACGCGTCGCTCGCCGTCGGCGGCATCTCGGTCCTCCTGACGGTCGCCCTGATCGCCCTCGGGCTCTACATCATGGTCGCCGGCTGACTCGAAGAACAAGGGTCGGGTCCTGTCGTCTTGATCCACGCTTCGCGCGGATACAAGGCGGCGAGACCCATTAGGCTTTGAAGCAATGAAAACAGCCCGCAATGTTCTGATCATCGCCGTGCTCGCTCTCGGGGTTGCTTTCCTGCCGAACGGGGGCAACTTCGCCGACGCGGTGCTGACAGCGATCACGATGGGCTTTCTCGCGGTGCTTTCGTTCGCGGTCTACCAGGCGTACCGGGCAAACCGCCTCACGATGCTGGCCATGCCGGATCCGCGCCGGCTGGTGCTGCTTTCGGCCGTCGGCCTCGTGGTCCTCCTCATCAGTGGCGCCTCGATGATGTTCAGCACCGGGCTCGGCACCCTCGCCTGGCTGCTGCTGCTCGGTTCCGCGGGCGTCGCGATCTGGCTGGTCGTCTCGGAGGCGAAGAGCTACTGAACTGGCGACTGCTGTCCTGGAACCTGTTCCACGGACGGGACTTCCCGCCCGACCCGGGGCCGGCCGGTTTCTCGTGGAAGTTCCTGGGACGCCCGGTGCCGGGTTCGACCCACGTCCTGCTGAACCGGGACCTGTTCAACGAGTTCGGGGCTTTCCTCGCCGCGGCCGACTGGGAGATCGCGCTGCTTCAGGAAGTTCCGCCGCGCTGGGACGAGCGGCTCGCTGCCGCCACCGGCTCGACCCACCACCGCGCCCTGACGTCACGCAACTGGCTGTCGCCGGTGACGTCACCGATCGCCCGGAAGCGGCCGCACCTGCCCGGCAGCTGGGAGGGAGGCTCGAATCTGATCCTCGTCCGCAACGACAAGCCCGGGAGCGTGATCGCGGCCCGGAAGAACGAAACGCTCTGCTGGACACCCGAGCGGCGGTCGCTCTCGATGGTCAAGCTGACCGGCGGACTTTGCGTGGCCAACATGCACGCGAGCACCGGCCGGGAGAACGGCCAGCGCGACGTGCTGAAGGCGGCCGGGCTGGCGACGGAATGGGCCGGCGACCTTCCGCTCGTCCTCGGTGGCGACTTCAACATCCGTCCACGGTCCAGCTCCGCCTTCGAGGAGCTCCACCTCCGGTACGGGTTCGAGCCGCCGAGCGAGGACGGTGCGATCGACCATCTGCTCCTGCGCGGAGGGTCGATGGCCGAGCCGACAGTCTCCTGGAAGCCGGAGCGCCGCGACGTGCCCGACTTCGATTCGGACCTCGCGGTCCGCCTCTCCGACCATTCGCCAGTGGTCGCCCGCATCACCATTTGAAGTACAAGGATCGGGGTGCGCCTTCGGTCGCCGTAGACGTCTTGGTCCACGCTTCGCGGTGATCAAGGTGGCGAGACCCTTGACGCTGTTGTAACTCTCCTCGCGCCAGACTTGAGCCGACCGGGTTCAGGGTCGGGTCATGCCTTCCGATCCGACAACCCGAAGTCATCGTGATCGCGCCCGCGGGGACCATGGGTCGGTTTCGATCGAGCTGGTTGGTGCGTTGCCGATCGTCCTGCTTTCGCTGCTGGTCGCGGCCCAGATCACGATCGCCGGCTATGCGCTTTGGTCGGCCGGCATCGCGGCGAAGGCCGGTGCCCGTGCGGTGCTGACCGGCAAGGAACCCCGGTCGGCGGCCGAGAACGCTTTGCCTGAGCCCCTTCGTGATGGTTTGAAAGTGACCAGGGAAGATGGGGTGAAGGTCGGTGTACGCATCCCGGCCGTGATCCCGGGAATGCCTGAGTCGTTCGTCTACGGGACGGGGTACCTCGGTGGCGGCTGACTCCGGACAGGCTTCGGTCGAGGCCCTGGCGGGCATCGCAGTGCTGCTGCTCACGGCGGCGGTCTGCTTCCAGCTCCTGGCAACCGGTTACACGGCGACTCTGGCGGACGGTGCGGCGGAAGCCGGTGCGGTCGCGCTGGTCCAGGGAAAGCCGGTCGAAGCGGCGGTCCGGCGGGCTCTGCCAGGCTGGGCGCGCTCGCGGTACTCGCTGAGCCGCTCGTTCGGCCGGGTGGAAGTGCGGCTGCGCCCGCCGGCCGTGGTCTCCGACCTCGGTGACCGGCTGGAACTGACGTCTTCCGCGACGGCGGAGACACCATGAACTCCGGCACGCTGGTGACCGCGCTCGGTGATGCCAGAGGGGCGATGGCGGTCGCCGCCCTGGCCGCGGTGGAAGAAGCCGGGTACGCCGGAGCCGCGGTCCTCGTGGAAATCAGCGACCGCAAAGCCCGGCCGGCGACGGTGGTTGCGACCGGTCCGGCGAAACAGATCGAGTCGGAACTGGCGAGGATCGACGGGGAGTTCACGGTGAAGACACGGGGGCGGCTCTGCTTCGTCACGGTCCCGGACACGGAGAAGGCTCAGGGACTTATCGAGGACCTGGTTCTGGGTCTACCCGAGGAAGTGCCGTGGGTGGTCTGCGCGCCGTCTTCGCGGTACCGGGAACTCCTCGAGCTCATCCCGGTCTCGGGCGTAGTGCTGAGGGCCGACCGTTCGGTGGACGGTGGACTTTCCGCGTTGCTGGGTCTCGCGGAGCGGGAAGCCCGCTCCGCGGGCACAGAGGTGGAGGTGGTCAACGAGGCTCCGGGTCGACTGGCAGCCCGTCGCGCTCTAGCCGGCTCGGCGGGAAGGGCCGTCCCGAAACCGAAACGCGGTCGGTCTCGATTGCTCGAAGAACGGGGGCAGGCGACACCACTCGTGCTGGGCGCGGTTTTCGTCCTGGTGCTCGGCACCGTGGCGCTGGTGATGATTTCGGGGGCGATCACCGGCAAGGCCCGGGCGCAGACGGTCGCCGACCTTTCGGCGCTCTCTGCGGCGAGGTCGATGAAGCGGGACCTGCCCCGGCTCCTGGCCCCACCGACGCTGCCCAACGGGGCGCCCAATCCGTACCACATGCCGAAACCGGTGTACCTGGCCCGGGCCCGGCTCATCGCGATGAAGATGGCGGTCGGCAACGGGGCCTCGCCACTTCGCGTCTCGGTGCGGTTCCCCGACAGTTATTCGTTTGCCCCGGTGCGCGCGAAGGTGTCGATCCGATCGAAGGTGGATAGCGCCGGTGCGGGCAAGTGGACCAGCGACTGGGGCGAAGCGAGGGTTGGCGCCCCGGTCTCGATGGGCACGGTCCCGGCGGTCGCGAGCGGTGGTGGCTACAGCGGACCGCTTGCCGAACGGCAGGGACACGGGATGCGGCCAGACGTGGCCGCGGCGTTCGACGCAATGGTCGCGGCGGCGAGCGCGGCCGGGGTCGCGCTCACGATCAACTCCGGATTCCGCTCCGACGCCGAACAGGCGGCGCTCTTCGCGGCCAACCCGAACCCGATGATGGTCGCGCGTCCCGGGACGTCCCTCCACCGCTGCGGGACCGAACTCGACCTCGGTGCTTCCGACGGCTATTCGTGGCTCGTGGCGAACGGAGGCCGGTTCGGCTTCGTCCAGAGGTACAGCTGGGAGGCCTGGCATTGGGGTTTCACGGCGGGACCGGCGCCCTGCTCCGAGGCTGGCAACTCGGCCGGTGCTGCCGGAGGGCGAGGAGACCCGTCGGGGACCCTCACCGACTCGTTGCCTTCGTTCGTCCCACAGCAGTTTCGCAAACCGATCCTCGCATCGGCGATGAAGTGGAACGTCTCGGCCGCCCTGCTCGCCGCGCAGCTCTACGCCGAGTCCGGTTTCGATCCGAACGCGGGCTCATCCGCCGGTGCCCAGGGGATCGCCCAGTTCATGCCCTCCACGGCGGTGTCGTACGGTCTGGATGACCCCTTCGACCCGGTGGCGGCCATTGACGCCCAGGGACATCTGATGAGCGACCTGCTGAAGCAGTTCGGTTCGCCCGCCCTCGCCCTGGCCGCCTACAACGCCGGACCGGGCGCGGTCTCGCCCTGCAACTGCATCCCGCCTTACGCCGAGACCCAGGCTTACGTCGCGAAGATCCTCGCCATGCTCGGAGGGATCGGCACCATTGCCCCGATGCCTTTGGACGTGGAACTGGTCGGGTAACCGGGCCGGCCAGCTTGGCGAGGGCACGGCCCGCTTCATGGTCCCGCTGCTGGCCGTACCCTTGTATCGGAAGCAGATGGCGTAAATGAATGGAGTGCTCAAGACCGGAGAGGTGTTGGTCTTCGGCGCAATTCGCAGCGGCAATGCCTCGAACCTCGAACTGGAGGAACTGACGATGGAAGCTTCGGACACCGGCGTGAACGTGGAAGTGGGGGAGGACGGCATCGCCGTCGTCCGGATGCAGCTCGGCGAGAACCGGTTCAACCCCGACACCCTCGGGGGTCTCGAGGCGGCACTCGACCAGGTCGAGGCGATCGAAGGGCAGGCTGCCCTCGTTCTGACCGGCGACGGCAAGTTCTTTTCGAACGGTCTTGACCTCGAATGGCTCGGGGGTGCGGACGACGACGGTCGCCGCCAGACGCTCAGCCGGGTCTACCGGCTCTTCTCACGGCTGCTGGCCTTCCCGGCGCCGACCGTTGCCGCGATCAACGGCCACGTATTCGCCGGTGGCGCGATGCTCGCAATGGCCTGCGACTGGCGGGTCATGCGAGAAGACCGCGGCTACTTCTGCCTTCCCGAAGCCGATATCGGCCTGGTGTTCGTTCCCGGCATGAATGAGCTGCTGGTCAGCAAGCTGACCGCGAAAGCCGCCCGCGAGACGATGCTCACGGGCAGGCGTTTCGGCGCGGCCGAATGCCTAGAACTCGAGATCGTCGACTCCGTCGCCCCGGAGGACGAAGTCATCGGCGTGGCAACGGGCCTGGTCGAGCCGCTCGCCGCCAAGTCGAAGTTCGTCCAGCAGGGCATCAAGCAGGGCATCTCCCGGGAAGCGATCGCCGAGCTCGACGCGGAAGCCGAACGCGCCCTGGTCCTCGAGTTCTAGAAGTCGGCCTACCTTGTAGGTGGCGAGGCCGGCAGGAAGACCTTCCCACGGGATTCGATTCGGTCCGTCCAGCGATAGCATCGGATCATGAACCGACTCGAGATAACCGGTCCGGACTCGATCGCGGCATTGATCGGCAAGCAGTCCGGGCCGACCGAATGGCGTGAGGTGACCCAGGACATGATCGACACGTTCGCCGGCCTGTCCGGTGACCACCAGTGGATCCACACCGACGTCGAGCGCGCGGCCAACGAAAGCCCGTTCGGGACGACCATCGCCCACGGCAACCTGACCCTCGCCCTGATAGACGGCTTCCGGGACCAGCTGATCGACGTGGCCGGGGGCTACCAGCTCGGGGTGAACTACGGCTGGAACAAGGTGCGTTTCCCGACACCGGTCCCCGCGGGATCGAGGGTGCGGGCCACCGCCGAGCTGATCAGCTCGGAAGTCCTGGACAACGGCTGGACTCACAACGTGACCCGCTTCACGATCGAAGTCGAAGGAAACGAAAAGCCCTGCTGCGTGGCCGAGAGCGTCACGCGCCTACTGGCCGAATAGGAAGAGCGGGGCTACTTGCCCTTGAATTCGGCTTTGTCCCCGTCCAGGAACGCGGTCACGGCAGCCTGAAGGTCCTCGGTCCCCATCGAGTCGGCGATGCCGTGGCGTTCAAGCTGCAGGTGCTCGGTCAGGGTGTTGTCGAGGCTCACGTGAACCAGTTCCTTGGCCTTCTTCGCGTAGTACGGAGATTTAGTCGCGAGCTTTCGCGCCTTGTCCTTCGCCCGCTCAAGCAACTCGTCCGCCGGTACGACCTCGGTGACGAGGCCGGCGTCGAGGGCGTCCTGGGCGGTGAGGTTGGGATCGTTCAACAGCAGCTCGATCGCCTTGCCCGGTCCGACCACGCGTGGCAGGAAGTAGGTCATGCCACCATCGGGTGAAGCACCGATCCGGCCGTAGGCGCAGACGAAGACTGCGGCGTCGGAGCTGATCCTGAGGTCACAGCCGAGGGCGAGCGAGAATCCGGCGCCGGCTGCGGGTCCGTTGATCGCCGCGATGATCGGGTAGGGGATCCGCTGCATCTCGACGATGCCGACGTGGAGCTGGTCGGCTCCGGCACGAACTCCCGCGACGATGTCGATGTCGGGATCGTCGAGGCCCTTCTTGAACCAGTTGATGTCGCCACCGGCGCAGAAGGCGAATCCCGCCCCGGTGATGACCAGGGCGCGAAGCGGCGCACGGTCGGCCAGCCAGGCGAAGATCACGGGGAACTCGCTGATCATCTCGGGGCTCATCGCGTTCAGCGCATCGGGCCGGTTCAGCGTCAGGATTCCGATGTCCCCATCGATTTCCAGCTCCATCGTCTTCATCTCGGGCGGATTCATAGGCCGGAGCCTACTGACCCCGCACCGGGCTTCGCCTACTCTGTTGCCTGTGCCGAAACAGCGCGAAACCCGGAAGGAACGAGAGGAACGGAGCGAAAGGATCGTCGCCGAGCGACGGTCGCTGCCCGACTCTCCCGGCGTCTACCTGTTCCGGGACCAGGACGACGAGGTGATCTACGTCGGCAAGGCGATCTCGATCCGCAAGCGGGTCGCCTCGCACTTCAACGCCGGCAACGCCGAGATGACCCGTCTGGTCGACCGGATCGAGTTCCTGGTGACCGGAAACGAGTCCGACGCCCTGATCACGGAGCAGAACTTCATCAAGCGGTACCGGCCGCGATTCAACATCAAGCTGCGCGACGACAAGTCGTACCCGTACATCGCGGTCAGCATGGACGAGGAATACCCGCGGGTCTACTTCACCCGGGAGCGGCACCGGACCAACCGGGTCTACTTCGGTCCCTTCTCGTCGGCGCGGCGGGTGCGCGACACGCTCGACCTGCTCGGCAAGCTGTTCCAGTACCGGACCTGTGAAGGCAAGGAGCCCGGCCGGCGGTCCGGCAGCCCCTGCCTCGACTATTTCATCAAGCGCTGCGGTGCGCCCTGCGTCGATTACATCGACCGGGCCGAGTACCGGAAGAACATCGATGCCGTGATCGACTTCCTATCCGGCCGGTACGCCCGGATCGAACAGGACCTCGAGAGACAGATGGAGGACGCGGCAGCAGGCCAGGACTTCGAGGCCGCGGCGGCGTTCCGCGACCGCCTCCAGTCGGTCCGGTCGCTCTTCGAGCGCCAGCGGATCTCCGGGTCGAAGGTCGGAACCGCCGACCTGATCGGGGTCGCGGCCGAAGGAACGGACGCGAACGCCCAGGTCTTTCAGGTCCGTGACGGCATCCTCGCCGAACGGCAGAGCTTCTACCTCGAGAACCCGGCCGAGCGCGACCTGGCCGAAGTCACGGCGGAGTTCATCGAGCAGTTCTATTCGGCATCCCCGTCGATCCCCAAGCTGATCGTGCTCGGCCCGGACATGGCCGAGCACACCGGCGAGATCGAAGGGTTTCTCGCGACCCGCCGGTCACAGTCGAAGGTCGAGGTCCGGATCGCCGAACGGGGTGATTTCCGCCGGCTGAGGGAGCTGGCCGAGCGGAACGCGAAACTCGCTCTCGACCAGGACCGGCTGCGCTCCGAACACAGCCAGCAGCGCCGGGTGGAGTCGCTGTCATCGCTCGCCGAATCACTCTCGATGGACGAACTGCCGATCCGGATCGAGGGCTTCGACATCTCGAACCTCGGTGGCAGCCACACGGTCGCTTCGATGGTCGTCTTCGAGGGCGGCAAACCGAAGAAGTCAGACTACCGCCGGTTCAAGGTAAAAGGGGACTTCGGGCACGAAGGACCGGACGACTTCGCGTCGATGGAGGAGATCCTCGGACGGCGCCTCGCCCGGTACCGCGACCAGGCGGACCTGTCCCCGCACGACGGTTCGAGAGACGAAAGCTTCGCGGCCCTGCCCTCGCTGATCCTGATCGACGGCGGCAAGGGACAGCTGGCAGCCGGGATCCGGGCCCTAAGCGAGTTCGTCGAAGCCGGGGTGACCGTGGTTTCGTTGGCCAAGAAGCTCGAGGAGGTCTACCTGCCCGGCAGTTCAGACCCGGTCGACCTCGCTGCCGACTCACAGGGTTCGATGCTCCTGCAGCGGGTCAGGGACGAGGCGCACCGCTTCGCGGTCAGCCACCACCGCGGCCGCCGGGACCGCGCGATGACCGAATCCGCGCTGGACTCGCTGCGCGGTGTCGGTCCGGCCCGGAAGCGTCTGCTGATCAAGCATTTCGGCACGCCAGACGGGGTGATCTCGGCCAGCCGCGAGGAGATCGAAGGGGTGCCCGGACTGCCCGGTAAGGTGGCCCGCGAGATCCACGATCAACTGAACAGGACCGGATAAGAGTTCCGATGGGCGATCAAACAGAGCCGGGGGGGAGCGGCGCCGGGAAACAGGTGACGATGGTAGTCATCACCGGACATTCCGGTGCAGGGAAGTCCGAGGCGATCGCCGCCTTCGAGGACAATGGCTACTTCTGCGTCGACAACCTGCCACCGCAGATGATCGGCGCCCTCGGCGAGATGTTCCGCCTGCCGGGCAGCGGGGTCGAGCGCGCCGCCGTGGTTTCCGACGTGCGGAGCGGCGAGTACTTCGACCAGCTGCTCCAGGTGCTGGAGGACCTCGAAAGCGAAGGGCTGCGCCCACAGGTGTTGTTCCTCGAAGCCAACGAAGAGATCCTCACCGACCGCTACAAAGAGACCCGCCGGCGCCATCCGCTGGCGCCCGAAGGCCGCATCCTCGACGGGATCGCCGCCGAGCGTAAGCTTCTGGCGCCGCTCCGGGAGAGGGCGGACATGGTCATGGACACCTCGACCGACACGGCGGCGATGCTCAGGCGCCGGATCGCCGACGAGATGGTCGCGGTCGAAGACGGCGGCCGCATGGCGGTGACCCTGCTGACCTTCGGTTTCAAGAACGGTCCCCCGCGGGACGCCGACCTGACCCTGGATGTGAGATTCCTCCCGAACCCGCACTACATCGACGAGCTGCGCCCGATGACCGGGCTCGACGAACAGGTTCGTGAATACGTCGAAGCCGGGACCCAGGCGGGCGAGTTCTACGGCCGCCTTCTCCCGTTGCTCGAATTCCTGCTGCCGGCCTACGTCGCCGAAGGCAAGAGCCACCTCACCATCGCGATCGGCTGTACCGGTGGCCGCCACCGCTCGGTGACCGTCGCCGAGCGCATCTGGCGGGATCTCTCCCGGCGCGATGATGTGGCCGTTCGTGTGACCCATCGCGATCTGCCCACCTGACCCCGGCCGAAAGCTCGCGAAGGAACAGGGAACGGGGCTCGCCTTCGGTCGCCTCGGACGCCCTGATCCACGCTCTGCGCGGATCAAGGCGTCGAAACCCTAAGATCAGCGGGTGTCCGATCCGGTCATATCCATTCAGGGGCTGCGCAAGTCCTACGGCGAGTTCGAAGCCGTCAAGGGCCTCGACCTCGAAGTCGGACGCGAAGAGATCCTCGGGGTCCTCGGTCCCAACGGAGCCGGGAAGACCACGACCGTCGAGATCCTCGAGGGCTACCTCGGCCGCGACGGTGGCGAGGTCGAGGTG
>JBPPMI010000332.1:0-4611 GCA_051305975.1 Solirubrobacterales bacterium | reverse complement strand
GGACCTCCGCCACCCGTCGTCGTACTCCCGCCTTGTGGTCCGCCACCGAGGACCTTGCGGGGCGTCGACCCGGACTGGCGGTTCAGGGGAATGGGCATGGGCCGGTTCATCGCCGACTTGGTCTCCTGTTCGGCCGACATCGCGTGGTGCATGTCGAAGCCCATGAAGCTGATTGCCTTGTAGGTGAGGTAGGGGGCGAACGCGGCCATGAGCATGAGCACGACACCGGCGATCGGCTCGCTTGCCGACGCGAGGTCGGAGTCGATGGGGGCGGACACCTGCGCGGTCGCCAGCAGGAAGATCACCACCAGCACGACCTTGGACAGGATAAGGGCGAGGACGAAGCCCGCCCACCTGCCGATCCAGCCGCGTGTGTGGTCCCAGCTCGCACCTGCGAGCGCTATCGGTGCGAAGACGATCGCGATGAGAAGTAGTGCCTTTCGTACGAGCAGGCTGATCCAGACGATCACCGCGCCTCCGATGGCGAGGCCGGCGATGAAGATGGTCACGATGGCCCCCGCTCCGGGTGCGGCAAGGCTGATGGCGCCGAGGCCTGCGACCAGGAGCATGATTCGGTCGCCCATCTCCTCCATGTTGGTTCCGGCGGCCTTGACGATGCCGACGCTCAGCTGGTCGGTGAGCTCCAGCGCGGTTGCGAGCAGGGTGAGCGCCACGAACGAACCTAGGATCGACTTCGCCATGCCGAGGGCGGCTCTGGACAGGGCTGCGGGTTCTCTCCGGATCATGCCGCCGATGACCTGGAGCATGAAGAAGCCGAGCATCACAATGACCGCGATGCCGAACAGGATGTTGTAGACCCTGGTGTAGTGGCTGCTGGTGACGTCGACCATGGTGGTCGAGTCGAAGACCCTCCAGACTGACTCGAACATCCAGCCGGCTGCGTTTCCCATGGACTGCGCGAGGTAGTCGAACGGAGCCGAGACCAGGGAGCCGGCCGCTTCCCCGGCCACGTCGCAGACACCTGAGATCACGGGGATGTCGCAGACGTCGACCATCGTGTCGTCCTCTCGTCTCAGGCCCGGGTCAGACCGACTGGCCGACGTTCCAGAAGAAGTTGACGAGGGTGACGGACGCGCCGGTGATGATCGCGGCGCCGAGGCCCACCAGGACGCCGACCTTGCCTCGCCCGGCGAGGTGCGGGTTGGACGAGTTTGCGCCGAGAGCCCACACGATCGCGGAGATGATGAGGGCCAGCACCGCGAGGATGAGGCCGACGGTCATGGCGGCGCCGACGACGTCTCGGAGCTGTCCGATGCCCGGCAGGCCGTTGGAGTTGGGACTGATGGTGATGTCGTAGGGGAGCACTGGGACGCGGTAGAGCACGATTCCTCCTGGGCAGGGTCAGGGTCTTGCAGTGCAGGTGTGTGCGCGACGCCAGATCGAAGTCGACTCGGGAGCGAGCTCGCTTGCTACCGGTGATTACAGAGATGCCCCAATGGAGAGGAGCCAGTTGGCCCAGACGAGTGAGCCCCCCGTGAGCACGGCTCCGCCGAGTGCGACGTAGAGCCCGGTCTTTGCCTTGCTGGCCGTCTGCCAGCTTCCCTGTGCTGATCCGATCGCCCATGTCGCTGCGCATGCGATCACCATGAGGACGGCGATGACGAGGCCGTAGGTGAGCAGTGCGCCGACGATCTTCCGCAGGCCGTTTGCTCCGCCGACGGCACCGAAGTCGGGTCCTACCAGTGGAAGCAGGGCTGTCGTGATGCGCACGCCATGCAGGTGCTCAAGCAGGTCCAGCTCGCGAGCTGGGTGGATGGCTCCCGACTTCAGCCCACGGCCGTGAAGTGCAGATGGTCGAAGTGTCCGCCGGTCACGCTGGTCGGGTCGTGCATCCCGCCACCGTCGTAGGAACGCCAGCCCTCGCTGCTGCGCCCCACCGACCAGATGCGACCCTGCCAGATGAGGTACTCGACGCCGAGCTTGCTGGCGTTGGACTTGAGCCAGTTGGTGACATTCCATCCGAGGTCGAGGGCGGGCCCGGTGGCAGGCGTGCCGATCGAGTTGCCGAACGTCCCGTCGCAGGCGCGTCCAACCTCGTGTTCGGAGTCATTGCCTGGGCGCTGTGACCAGCATGCCCAGGCCGTGTCAGGGAAGGTGGCCCGGACTTGGGCGAGAACGTGGGCGGTCTGCTCGGTGATGAGCCCGTCGGTCGTGGGGTCATCGACCAAGCCGTTCGGGTTGGTTCCTGGGTATGGCGCCGCCGATCCGCTCGTGGTCTCGTCACAGCTGCTGCTTTCGCTACCGTTCATCTCGGCTGCTTCGTTCGTGCTCAGCCACGGTTCAGGGTCGATCGGCGCAGCGTTGGCTCCGCCGGGTCGGACCTCGAAGTGCAGGTGGGCGCCGGTCGAGTAGCCGTCCGACCCGACGTCTGCGATGTGCTGGCCAGCTGTGACCGTGTCACCGACGCTGACGCGGATGCCTTCGGCGTACATGTGGGCATACGCGGTTGCCACCGGCTGTCCACCGACGGTGTGCTCGATCACGATGAGGTGTCCGTACCCGATGGCGGGCCCGACCGAGACGACGCGTCCGTCGGCAACGGCGACGATGGGTGTGCCGGCATCGGCCGACAGGTCCACTCCCGTGTGGAGCTTGCGCTCGCCGGTGATCGGATGGACGCGCATCCCGAACCCACTCGAGCGTGTCCACGACCCGGCCGGGAGCGGGAAGACCACGCGCGAGGTCTCTGGCTCGGTGCCTGAGGGCGTGCCCACCATTGGGGATGAGGAGGTGGCCGGCAGGCATGAGGCCTGGGCGGCCGGGTTAAGCACCAGGCCGAGGCTCAGCAGCAGGATCGCAGGGCCGAAGAGGAGAGCAAGGACGGTGACGAGCGCAGCCTTGGCCATGCTCAGTCCAGCGGCTCATCGAGCCTCGAGAGGCGCAGCAGGTGGCACTGAGCGTAGGACGGCGCGCACACGATGAAGACCGTGAAGGCAACCTCCTGCTCGGAGGCCACGGGTTGGTTCTCCCAGATCCCGAAGCGGTGCCGAATGCCCTCGATCGTGAAGGCGGTCGTGCCGGGAAGCAGTTCGTTGCCTGCTTGGGCCTCTGCCTCGTCCCACAGCGTGGGTGTCGCCACTGACTCGATGGCGAGCCACTGCGCCGTTTCGTACTGAGCCAGCTCGGCCCAGGCTTCTTCGGTGGGCAGGTAGTTGTCGAGGTCAGAGACCAGACCGGGGGAGGACTCACCCGTGGGGTCACTCACGGCGACGAGCTGTTGGACGTGGTCGGACCGGCCGACGAGCGTTGCGGTGTTCCACTCGAAGATGGCGTAGGCGACGAGGCGGGCGAACGCGTCGGGCTCGCTCGTCGGGCGTAGTGGGGCAAGGTCGCGGACGGGGGAGACGGGGGCCTTGGTCGTCATCGCCCGGGGTGTTGCGGGTGCGACGCCGGTCGTGCCCGGCGTCGCCGGTGAGGGACGTACCTGCAGGGAGTAGATGAAGACGGCGACCAACAAGGAGCCCAGCGCGAGGCCGGCGATGATCAGGTGACGTCGGCTGACAACTTCGGAACGTGTCGGGTATCGCATGTTTCTGAGGTGGCCGCGTGTTCCCGTGCGCGTTTCACGGCCTCGACGAATGCGATCGTCTCATCGACGACGCGGAGGAAGAGCGTCCAGTCGTCCGGCTTCACCTCGCGCGCCACCTGGTCGACGTCGTACCGCTTGGACCAGCCGTCGAGTTCTGCCCAGGTCAGGACGAATGCGCGGGTGGATCGCTTGGCGCTGGCTGCCGCCGACGCCCGCTTGGCACGGTTCTCTCGAACCCGACGCCTGTGATCAGCCCTCGCCTCGGCGAGAGCCTCGTCCGTGAGGGCGTCCACGTCCGAATCCTGGCTCGAGGTCATCCGCGCGGCGACGCGCTGTGCTGCCTTGACTCGCTGGTACCCAGGATCGACCGGGCCGCCGTTGCGGATCGAGTCGAGCTCGTCGGTCGCCACCCGGCGAATGGTCTCCGGTTGGGACCGGTCTGCGGCGATGCGTTCCATCTCCAGGATCTGCTCGAGCCGTGCGTACGACGCCTTGCCCGTCACCATTTCTGCGGCCCGACGACGGGCCGATCCCAGGGCTCCTGGCCCCGGTGATGCTGATTCAGCATGACCGTGCTGACCTGCGACTTGATCGCTCTTTGCCCCGTACTGGGTGGCAGCTTGTCGGCGCCGCGCGTCCTCCTTCACCAGGTCGAGGAGCTCCTGGTAAAGCTTGGCTGCCTCGTCGGGGGTAAGGGGCTCGTGGGTGATGTTCTCGTCGCGCTCGGCAAGCAACCGGGTCAACTCGTCGCTGATGCCCGAGCGCACCCAGACGCGCAGGGTCTGCCAGCCGAGCTCCTTGGCGGCCGCCACTCGACGGTAGCCACAGATGAGAAAGCCGTCCGGGGTGATGGTGACCGGTTGAAGAAGGCCGACGCGGGTGAGCGATTCCGTCAGCTTGGTCAGGTCACCGGGATGCCGACGGTGACGTTCACCGACGACGATCGAGTCGATCTGGCGCTCGAGCTCGACGAACCCCTTGTCAGACACGGCCCGAGCTCGCTGACGTGTACTCGGGTGCTGCGTGCTCGATGAGGCCCGCGAGTGCCCCGTCCTCGAACA
>JBPPMI010000331.1:0-9075 GCA_051305975.1 Solirubrobacterales bacterium | reverse complement strand
CCCGAGCTTCGTCTTGGTCTGGCCTTCGAACTGGGGGTCGTGGAGTTTGACCGAGATCACCGCGGTCAGGCCTTCGCGGACGTCTTCGCCAGCGAGATTGTCGTCCTTCTCCTTGAGGATCCCCTTGCCGCGGGCGTACGCGTTCAGGGTCCTGGTCAGGGCCGAACGGAACCCGGACAGGTGAGTGCCGCCCTCGTGGGTGTTGATGTTGTTGGCGAAGCTGAAGATCGACTCCTGGTAGGAGCCGTTCCACTGCATCGCGATTTCGACGGCGCCTTCGTCCTCGTCCCCCTCGAAGTAGACGACCTTCTCGTGCATCGCCTCCTTGTTCTCGTTGAGGAAGCGGACGAAGTCCTCGATGCCACCGTCGTACTTGAAGCTGACGGTCTGACCGTCGGCGCGCTCGTCGGTCAGGGTGATGGCCAGGCCGCGGGTGAGGAAGGCTGTTTCACGCAGGCGGTCGACGAGAGTCGTGAAGTCGTGGTCGAGGGACTCGAAGATCTCGTGGTCCGGCAGCCAGGTCATCGTGGTGCCGGTCTCCTTGGTCGCCTCGCCCTTGGTCAGTTCGGTCTGCGGGATGCCGCGTTCGTAATCCTGGTCCCAGACGAATCCGTCGGTCTTGACCCGGAGGTGGAGGGTCTCCGAGAGGGCGTTGACGACCGAGGAGCCGACTCCGTGGAGTCCGCCCGAAACCTTGTACCCGCCGCCGTCGCCGAACTTGCCGCCGGCGTGGAGCACGGTCAGCACTACCTCGGCCGCCGGTCGGCCTTCCTTCTCCATGATGCCCACCGGGATGCCGCGTCCGTGGTCGGCGACCGTGACGCTGTTGTCCGGGTGGATCGTGACCTCGACCGCTTCGTTGTGGCCCGCGAGGGCCTCGTCCACGGAGTTGTCGACTATCTCGTATACGAGATGGTGCAGCCCGCGGGGGCCGGTCGATCCGATGTACATGCCGGGACGCTTGCGGACGGCCTCGAGGCCTTCGAGGACGGTGATGTCCTTGGCGCCGTATGAGGCGTCCGACTTGCTCGTGTTATCAGCCAATTACTACCTTTCAGGAAACTTGTTCTGCGGGCACCATGCGACTCGGCTGGCCACGTTTGAATGCGAGCCGGGGCGTCCCACGAATCAAGTGCCAATTATAACAGTCAGCGCCGGTTGGACTCCCCTCCCCGAACTAGAAAAGTCCTGCAAATTCACACTTTTTGTAGAGTTACGGAAACCCCTGTGCGGTATCGGGGGCGGGTTACGCCCGAAAACGCAGTTTCTCGGGGGTCCCGTCACCCATCAGGGGGCGCAGTTTTTCCAACAGCTGAGGTCCCATCATCTCCAGTTCCCCGGCCCAGACGGTGCTCTCGCACTCGATCGTCACAGTCCCTTCACGCTCTTCTGACACCTTCGTGACGCCTGCGATGCCCGGGCCCACCACCGAGGGCCAGATCCTCTGGAGCTCGGCCAGGGGCGTCATCGGGGCGACCGGGTCGAGCGCCCGGTCGAGCGCGGCCCCGATCGGCTTCAGCCGCGTGCTCCTCCCCCGCCCGTCCCTCACGCGTCAGTCCCTTCTCCTGCATCGGGCTCGACGGCCGGTGTTGCGGTCGCCTTCGAAGCGGCAGCGGGCGCACTGACGATCTCCGAGAACTCCACTTTCCGCAGGTCGTCGCGGACCGGGACCAGTTCGCTCTCGGCCGCGGTGATCACGCTCTGGCCGCCCCCCTCGAGGAGCCGCGAGACCAATCGTTCCCGGCGCTCGCCGTCGAGTTCCGACATCACGTCGTCGAGCAGCATCAACGGAGCCGGCGCGCCACCGGCAAGCAGCGCGTCCCGCTCCGCGAAGAGCAGGGTCAGGAGGCCGAGCCGCTGCTGCCCCTGCGAGCCGAACCGCCGGAGCTGCCGGCCGTTGAAGTCGAGCCGGACCTCGTCGTGGTGAGGTCCCCAGGAAGTTCGGCCGAGGCGGATGTCGTTATCGATCCGCTCCTCGAGGCCGGCCCGGATCTCCCCGGTGTCGGTCGAGGAACCGGCGCGATATTCGATCCCGCTCTCCCCCACCAGGCCCAACTCGCCGGCCAGTCCGGGAAAGAATCCGGCCAGTTCCGCCACGGCCTCGGAACGAACTGTGCTGAGCGCAGCTCCGGATTCCGCCACCTGCTGGTCCCAGGCCGGAAGCTGGTCACGACCCGCAGTGCCGGCCTGGATCCGGCTGATCAGGGCGTTCCGCTGGGCCAGTGCCTTCCCGAACTTGCGGCGGAGTTCGCCACGTGATGGCCAGCGCGCCGCGATGTAGGAGTCCAGATGGGCACGACGATTTGCCGGCGGTCCCTTGACCAGTTCCAGCCGGTCCGGCGAGAAAACCGTGACCATCGGGCGGAACCCGGCAGCATCGGCCCGTTCGATGGCGGCGCCGTCCATGGTGAACCTGGAGCCCTCCGCGCGGCTGGTCGCCGACATGAACTCGTGTTCGATTCCCCGATCGTCGCTCACCGATATCCGGCAGCGCGCGTAGGTCGAGCCGAACGGGATCAGGTCGCGTTTGTCGGCCGTTCGAAACGACCGGCCGGTGAGCCCGAAGTAGATCGCCTCGACCAGGTTGGTCTTGCCGGCACCGTTCGGACCGACTATCGCGGTCAGGTGCGGGTCGAGTTCCAGCTCGGCCCCGTTCAGCGACCGCAGGGAATCGGCCGCGACCGAAGCCACGCGCATGTTGTTACTCGTTCAGCCGGATCGGCATCACGAGGTAACGGTAGTCGTCACCTTCGACCGGCTGAAGCAGTCCGGGCCGGAGCGGCGAGATCAGCCGGAGCAGGACTTCGTCGCCCTGGATCGCTTCGATGCCGTCACGGAAGAACTCGTGGTTGAAGCCGATGCTGAGTTCCTCACCGTCGAAACTGGCCGGCAGTTTCTCCTCGGCGTCACCGAGGTCGGGTGTGTCGGCGGAGATCGTGATCTCGCCGGGTGAGAGGGTCACTTTCAGCGGCCTGTTCTTCTGGGCCATCTGGCTGACGCGCTTGACCGATTCGAGCAATTCGGTCCGCGGCAGGCGCACGTCGTGCTCGTAGGTCTCGGGGAAGAGCTGCTGGTACTTCGGGAACTGACCGTCGACCGTTGTCGTAGAAAGCACTGAACCGTCGACCACGAAGATCACTACGCGGTCGTTCACGGTGAGCTTGATCGACTCGGTTTCGCTCGCGGAAAGCAGGCGGGACAGCTCTTTCAGGGCCTGTGCCGGGATGTTCTTGTCGAGATCGACCGCGACCGGTTCCTTCAGCTTGGTCTGCTTGACGGCGAGGCGGTACGAGTCGGTGGCGACCATGGTCATTTCGTCGCCCGAAGCCAGAACCTGAACGCTGGTCAGGACGGGACGCATGTCGTCACGGGAGGCGGCGCGGGCCACCAGGTCGATCGTCGACAGGAGCAGTTCGCGACTCAGCGAAATCGTGTGCTCGCCGGCCTGGGGCAGCGGGGGGAAGTCGTCGCTGGCCAGGGTGCGGATGTGGAAGTTGGAGCTTCCCGAAGTGATAGCGACGTCCCGCTCGCTCTGGCGGTATTCGATTTCGGACTGGCCGGAACCGAGCAACCGGGAGATGTCGGAGAACAGACGGCCGGGAAGAAGAACCTTGCCGTCGCCCTCGATTGGTCCCTCGAGGTGAACCGGGACACGGAGGCTGAGGTTGCCGTCGGTCGAGCTGAAGGACAGTTTCCCCTCTTCGGACTCCATGAGGATTCCGCCCAGGGCAGGGGTGCCTCCACCGGTGGCGACGGTTCTGGCTACGAGAGCGAGCTTGCTGGAAAGCTCAGAGTTCTTGATTGAGAACTTCAAATCTTCTTACCTCTATTGATTAGGTAGGTCTGTGGAAGGTATGGGAAACCGGGGCAAACCGCATGGCGGTCGGGTTTCCAGCTGTGGAGAGTGACTTGGTAGCCCGGTATTCTCGCAACTGGTTCGGCGCTTCAAGGGGTGTTGTCGGCCTGGTTGTGGATTGTTGCGCGCAAAGTGTCCACAGCCGTCGTCACCTCGGGGTCGACCGAGAGCCGGGCCTCGACGTTGTCGATCGAGTTGAGGATCGTGGAATGGTCCCGGTCGCCGTAGAGCTTGCCGATCTGGGGCAGTGAGAGGTTGGTCATCTCCCGGGTCAGGTAAATCGCGACGTGGCGCGCGTTGGAAGTGCGCTGGTCGCGTTTGCGCGAGACGAGGGTCTCGGTGTCGGTCAGGAAGTGGCGGGCGGTGATCTCCCGTATTCCCTCGGGGGTGACCGGAGCGGAATCGGTTACCCGTGAAGGGAAGATGCGACCGATGAGATCCGAGCTGAGCGGTGTCGCGCTGAGCGAAGCCTCGGCGATGGTGCGGGTGAGGGCGCCGTGGAGCTGACGGAGGTTGGTTTCGACCCGGCGGGCGAGCATGGTCAACGCTTCCTGGTCGGTGATCTCGAGGCCGGCTTCGGTGACCAGGTGACGGAGAACCGTGAGGCGGGTCGCCAGGTTGGGTGAATCTAGTGGAACCGTGAGACCCCATTCAAAGCGGTCGCTGAGACGGTCGGCCAGGGTTGAGATCTCAGCCGGGGTGCGATCGGCGGAGAGGACGATCTGGCTGCCCGATTCGTGCAGGGCGTTGAAGGTGTGGAAGAACTCCTCCTCCGTGGCCTGTTTGCCGGCGATGAACTGGATGTCATCGATCAGGAGGACGTCGATGTCGCGGTAACGGCGCTTGAAGGCGGCGATGCCATCGGCTTTCAGGGAGCCGACGAACTCGGCAGTGAAAGCCTCGGCGTTCGTATAGAGGATACGAAGTTCGGGGACGTTCTGCTCCAGGTAGTTGGCGATCGCACCGAGGAGGTGGGTTTTGCCGAGGCCGGGAGGACCGTGGAGGAAGAGTGGGTTGTAAGCCTCGGATGGAGCTTCCGCGACGGCCAGCGAGGCGGCGTGCGCGAGGTGGTTGCCGGGACCTATTACAAAACGGTCGAAGACGTGGGTCGGGTTGGGACCTGGAGCTTCGATCACCGGGCCGGCCTGTTTTGCCGGAGTGAGTGACTCGAAGCTGATCGCAGTGACGGAGGGATCGACGTCATTGATCGCGGTGAGGATCATCGACGAATAACGGCGCTCCACCCAGGTGGTGACGTTGTCCGGGGCCTCGAGGTGGAGGGTGTCGTTGCGAAGGCCGGCGGGCTTGACAGGAGCCAGCCACATCCGGTAGGTCGTCTCCGGGAGGCTCGCTGACAGCTGGCGGCGGACCTCCGCCCAGATCAGGTCCATCGATTTGGCCTGATCGTCCGGAGACGGCTTGGTATCTGGGTTCTGAGGCTTGGTCTGGGCGTTCATGTCCGGTTCGGATCAGGCAGGTGACAGTGAGCGCCGACCATACCTCTGGAGGTTGCCGGGAGGGTGAGGCCCCCCGCAAATCGCGGAGAAAAGTTCTCGGGCGCCCGGTTCGCCCAAAGACCCGTATACTGCCCGATCCGATGAAGCGTACTTACCAACCAAAGAAGCGCAAGCGGGCGAAGACCCACGGATTTCGCGTCCGGATGAGCACCAAGGGTGGCCGTGATGTCATCCGCCGCCGCCGACGCAAGGGCCGCAAGCGTCTCGCCGTCTGACCATGTCGGACTCGGGCGCCGGGTTCCCCAGGCGCCGACGCCTCTCCCGCAGCGGAGACTTCAAGAGGGTTTACAAGGAAGGGTCCTCGAAGGCGACCCGTCACCTCGTGCTCTACAGCTTCGACCGGGCCGAGTCCGGGCCGGAGGAGATCCGTCTCGGTGTGTCCGTTTCGAAGAAGCTCGGAGATGCCGTGGCCAGGAACCGGGTCAAGCGTGTGTTGAAAGAGGCGTTCTGGACGAGGGTCGACCGGGAGACGGCAGAGCACGACTTCGTGTTGGTGGCGAGACCCAGCGTCGGTGAGGTGATCGACGAAAGGGGTCTCGACGGCGCACTGGATTGTGTCGACGAGGTACTGGAGCTCAGCCGGGGCAAGCGTTCCACGTGAAACGGATCTGGCTCGCGCCGGTCTTCGCCTATCGCCGCTGGCTCTCCCCCGCCCTGCCCCGCCGTTGCAAGTACGAACCGAGCTGTTCGACCTATACGGTGCAGGCGGTAGAACGTTTCGGTGTCCTACGGGGTACAGTTCTCGCCTGCTGGCGCATCCTGCGCTGCAATCCTTTCAGCCACGGTGGCTTCGACCCCGTGCGGGAAACTTTCACTTTGAAGGTCGGGCCTATGGATCCGGCTGATTACCACGGAGAAACAAGACCGCGTTGATTCCAATCGCCGTAAACACAGTCGCGAACATCCTGCAGCCGTTGATCGACGTCGCGAATGCGGTCCTTTCCTTCTTCCACGACGACCTCGGCCTCTCGTGGGGCTGGGCGATCGTCCTGCTGACGATCGTGACCCGCGCCACGCTCATCCCCCTCACTTACAAGCAACTGAAGGGCATGCGCGCCCTTCAGGCCTTCCAACCGCAGATCAAGGCCCTCCAGGAGAAGTACAAGAACGATCGTCAGCGCCTCTCGCAGGAGATGATGAACTTCTACAAGGAGAACAAGATCAACCCGCTGGCCTCCTGCATCCCGCTGCTGGCCCAGCTGCCGATCTTCATCACGCTCTTCTACACACTCAAGGGCCCGCTTCGCGAGGACATGTGCGGCCAGGAGCAGATGTCCTGCAGTGACGTCCCTTTCAGCGCCGTTCAGAGCTCGGCATCAGCAGCCGATTTCCAGGACAAGATCCCGAGCCTCGTCGATGCCGGCACCGTCACCCAGGGCCAGGCCGACAACGTCTTCAACCACTTCGCGACGATCAAGCCGCTCACCGCGGGCGTTTCCAACTTCGGCGAGTCCTTCTTCTTCATTCCCGACCTCACGATGAATGCGGTCGGCGGCGTGCTGATCGCGCTGATGGTCCTTTACGTCGGCACCCAGCTGATCTCGGGCATCCTGACCATGACGACCGGCGATCGCAACCAGAAGATCCTGATGCTCGTGCTGCCGTTCATCTTCATCCCCTTCATCATCTCCTTCCCGGCCGGTCTGGTCCTCTACTGGATCACGACCAACGTCTGGACGATCGGCCAGCAGGCTGCGGTGAACAAGTTCATCCCGGTGCCGGACATGGCAGCACCGGAGGCAGTCGCCGCTGCGGCAGCCGCAAAGCCGCCGCCCCCGCCGCCGAAGAAGAAGAAGCGCCGGCGCTAGCCAGACTCATTCATGGTCGCCGAAGAACAAGACCCAGAGAACTGGCCGGACGAACCGGCTGACCGGGTGCGCCTGGTGG
Organism: Solirubrobacterales bacterium; assembly: GCA_051305975.1. GTDB lineage: Bacteria > Actinomycetota > Thermoleophilia > Solirubrobacterales > 70-9 > 67-14. Next base: position 1,815 of record JBPPMI010000331.1, on the reverse strand, counting down.
TCGAACGGGTCCTCGAGCAGCTCGAGCTCGAAGGAACCGTCGAAGTAGCCGAGGACGAAGACGTGATCACGGCGACGGTCCAGGGCGAAGACGACTTCGGACTGCTGATCGGCCGCCGGGGCCAGACGATCGACGCCCTTCAACTCCTCTGCTTCCAGGCTGCTTTTCAGGGCATCCGGGAACGCAAGAGAGTGGTCCTCGATGCCGCCGGCTACCGCGCCCGCCGCGAAGAAGTGATTTCCGAGCGCGCTGACCGGGCAGCCGAGAAGGCGATCAGCACGGGGGACGAGATCGAACTCGACCCGATGACCGCCCGCGAACGCCGGATCGTCCACGAGCACCTTAAGGAACGCACCGAAGTCGAGACTTTCAGCGCCGGGGACGAACCTCAGCGCCGCGTAGTCGTCGCGCCCCTCGTCTCCGAGTGACCCCGGACGAGCGTCCCTGGCTGGCTGGAGACCTCCAGCGACGCCTGGAACCGATGCTCGAGATGCTCGCGGCGGCCCCCGCTTCGCTCTCTTCGGTCACGAATCCCGATGAAGCCCGGAGAATTCATCTCTCAGACAGCCTCTCCGGGCTTCAGGTCGACGAAGTGAACACTGCCCTCCGAATCACCGACATCGGCGCAGGAGCGGGCTTTCCCGGAGTACCCCTCGCGATGGCCAGGCCCGAAGCCGAATTCACGCTGCTCGACTCGGTGGGCAAGAAGGTCAGGTTCATGGCGGAAGTGATAGAACGCCTTGGTCTGACCAACGCCCGGGCAGTCAACCAGCGCTCCGAGGACTGGGCGCTGGGGGAGGGAGGCGGTGCCTCGGACCTGGTGACCGCCCGCGCCGTCGCTCCTCTGGAGGCCCTGGCGGAACTGGCCTCGCCACTGCTCGAAGAAGGCGGCTCGCTGGTCGCCTGGAAGGGTGAGCGGGAACCCGGGGGCGAAGACACGCTCGCCGCTCTCGAGGAGAAGCTGGCGATGGCCCTCGATCGGGTCGTTTCGGTCAGGCCCTACAGCGGCAGTCGCGAAAGACACATCTACGTGGTGAAGAAGACAGCCGCGACGCCGCCAGGGCTGCCCCGTCGTGCGGGGATGGTCCGAAAAAGGCCGCTATCTCCGTAGAAACGGGACTCTCTGACTCCACTCGGCCGGAGAACAACTAAGCTCGTCCGTCGAATGACTTCGATTTCGGAAAGAACCTGAGCACGTGGGGCTCATCTACTCCATCGCCAACCAGAAAGGCGGCGTCGGGAAGACGACGACCGCGGTGAACCTCGGTGCGGGGTTTGCCCGGCTGGGCAAGAAAGTTCTAGTCGTCGATTTGGACCAGCAGTGCAACGCTACAGTCGCCCTCGGCGGCGACAAGCACGAACGCCCTTCGAGTTACGACGTGCTTTCCGGCGTGAACACGCTCGAAGAGGCGGCCAAGCCGGCCGGTCCGGACAACCTCTGGCTTGTGCCCGCCAGCCGTGACCTCGCCGGTGCGGTGGTCGAACTCCCGCGCCTCGAGAAGCCCAACTACCGCCTGAAGGAACAGCTCGGGAACGTCGACGAAGACTTCGACATCGTCCTGATCGACTGTCCTCCGGCCCTCGGCCCGATCACAGTCAACGCGCTGGTCGCTTCCAACCGGGTGATCGTCCCGGTCCAGGCCGAGTACCTGGCGCTCGAGGGGCTCGTCCAGTTCCTCGACACGCTGAAGCTGGTCCGCCGCGAGCTGAACCCCGACCTGACAATGGCGGGGGTCGTGATCACGATGTACGACGATCGGACCCGCCTCGCGCAGGACGTCGAGCGGGAGCTCCGCGAGCACCTGCCCGCGAAGG
>JBPPMI010000330.1:0-3014 GCA_051305975.1 Solirubrobacterales bacterium | reverse complement strand
TCGGTGCGGAGGCCTTCCGGGCCTCGCCGCGCCAGGCCGACCTGCTCATCCTTTCGGGCCGCGTGTCGATCAAGATGGCACCGGTAGTCCGCCGGATCTACGACCAGATGCTCGAGCCGAAGTGGGCAATCACGATGGGCGCCTGTTCCTCGCGCGGCGGCAGGTTCGCGAACTACGCCGTGGTCCAGGGCGCCGACAAGTTCATGCCGGTCGACGTCCACGTTCCCGGTTGCCCGCCGCGGCCCGAAGCGCTGCTCTACGCGTTCAACAAACTGCAGGAGAAGATCCGCGGCAACCCGACCCCCGGGTGGCGTTCGCGGTATGGCGCTCACGGCACCGAGGAATGGGCGCGTGGCGGCCCTGCATCGAAGCCCTCCGAAGAGGCAATGGAAGCCTACGAGAAGGCCCGGGAGGTTCTCGGTGCCTGACGCACCCGGTCTCGAACTGATCCTCGCCGAGATCAACAAGACGGAATCGGGCGCGGTGATCGACACCAGCTTCGACCGTGAACAGGCCGGGCTGATCGTCGACGCCACCAAGGTGATTTCCGTCCTGAAGTGGCTGAAGGAGACCCCGGGCCAGGAGTACACGTTCCTGTCGAGCGTCCACGGAGTCGACTACCTCCCGAATACGCCCCGCTTCGCGGTCCACTACGAGCTCCTGAACCGCGAGCGCTACGAGCGCGTGCGCGTGAAGGCCCTGCTCGCAGATCCCGCGGCCCCGGCCCCCTCGACGAACGGCAACGGAACTCTGCCCGCGGCAACGATCGCGCCGGCCCCAACAGGCGGAATTGAGCTCTCCGAGTCTGAAGCAGACTCCGGGGAAGGGTCCCCGGGAACTCCCGGCGACAGCCGGCCCGGGGACCCTTCCCCGGAGGCTGCGTCCCAACCGTCGGCGGACGGCCTTCCGCACATCGAGAGCTGTGTCGAACTGTTCCCGACGGCCGAGTTCCAGGAGCGTGAGGTCTACGATTTCTTCGGGATCGTGTTCGACGGCCATCCGGACATGCGCCGGATCCTGATGCCCGAGGATTACGTCGGCTGGCCGCAGCGCCGCGACTTCCCCGTAGGCGGCGAACCGGTCATCTTCACGAAGGACGAAGTCGCCAGCCCGGGGTGGTGGCAGTGAGTCCCGCGCAGGACACGCCTCAGTCCACCACGGACATGCCCGACCGGGAGATCACGGCGACCGAGCTTCGCACGGAGATCTCGGATCACCTGCCCGGCGCCGTGGTCGAACTCGAGCCCGAGCAGGAGCTGATGACGGTCAACATGGGGCCGCATCACCCGGCAACACACGGTGTTCTGCGTCTCATGGTGGAGCTCCAGGGTGAGGTGGTCACAGACCTCAAACCGGTGGTCGGTTACGTCCACACCGGCATCGAGAAGTCCTGCGAGACGATGAACTACTGGAAGGTCATCCCGTTCGTCGAACGGATGGATTACCTCGCTTATTTCTCGAACATGCAGGCCTATTGCGGAGCGGTCGAGAAGCTCATCGGCCTGGAGATTCCCCGGCGGGCCGAGTACCTGAGGGTGCTCCACCTAGAACTCAACCGGCTCCACTCGCACCTCGTGTGGCTCGGGACCAGCGCGCTCGATCTCGGAGCGATGGGCGTGTACTTCTACTGCTTCCGTGACCGCGACCGGGTCCTTGACGTCTTCGAGATGTCCACCGGCCAGCGCATGCACACGCGTTACTTCCAGGTCGGTGGGGTCGCCGAGGACATTCCGAGGGGTTTCGAAGCGAAAGTCCGCGAGATGATCGAGTTGCTGAATACCGGCATCGACCAGTACGAATCGCTGCTGGACCGCAACGAGATCTTCCTCATGAGGACCACGGACGTCGGCATCGTCGACCGCGACCGGCTCCTCGAACTCGGGGTTACGGGTCCGCTGCTCCGGGCTTCGGGCGACGCCTGGGACCTGCGGAAGGAAGACGGTTACCTGGTGTACCCCGAGATGGACTTCGATGTTCCCGTGGGCACGGTCGGCGACGGATACGACCGCTATCGGGTCCGGCTGACCGAGATGCGCGAATCGCTCAAGATCATCGAGCAGTGCCTCGACGGTCTGCCCGAAGGACCCTGGATCGCCGACGACCGCAAGTACGTCCTGCCGCCCCGGTCTGAACTCTCGACCTCGATGGAGTCGCTGATCCACCACTTCAAACTGGTGACCGAAGGCTTCCGGGTCGCCCCGGGGGAGATCTACAATCCAGTCGAGTCGCCGCGAGGCGAACTGGGTTGCTTCATCCTCGCGGACGGTTCGTCGAAGCCCGCCCGCGTGCACTTCCGTGAGCCGTCATTCGTCAACCTCCAGTCCCTCCGCGACATGACAGTGGGCGAGTACGTGGCGGACCTGATCCAGACCCTGGCCATGCTCGACCCGATCCTCGGCGGGATCGACAGGTAGCCATGGACAAGTACACGCCACTCGAAGATTTCAGCGGCCTGGACCTGCCTCTCGACAAGGCGAATACGACGGGTCGCCAGCCGCTCGGCGAGCCGGAACAGATACCCGAGTTGTCCGACGTCAACTGTCCCGACGAACTACGTCAGCAGATCGAGACGTTGATGGCGCGGTACCCGGACAAGGACTCGAACGAAGGCCACAAGTCGGCCTCGATCCCGGCACTCTGGGCCGTCCAGCGCCAGTACGGCTGGTGCACCCCGGAAGGCATCCTCCAGGCCGCAGCGGTGATGAGAGTGACGCCGGCCTACCTCGAGTCGGTCGCTTCGTTCTACGACCTCCTCCGCCTCGAGCCTTCGGGCACGAGCCAGGTGCTCGTCTGCACCAACATCTCCTGCTGGATGCGCGGCGGCGACGAACTGCTCGACGCCTTCTGCGAGGCCTCCGGCGCCGACCGCGCCGAAGCCGGCCATGGCGGCACGCTTTCGGCCGACGGTGACGTGATGGTCTCCGGTTTCGAATGACTCGGCGCCTGCGACATGGCGCCGATGGCCTCGGTCAACGAGCGTTACTTCGGACCGCTCGAACCCGCCGACGCGAAGA
>JBPPMI010000329.1:0-5823 GCA_051305975.1 Solirubrobacterales bacterium | reverse complement strand
CCTCGTAATCGAGTTCGCCCTTGGTCCCGATGTTCACCTCGGAGCCGGCCAGCAGACGGAAGCCGCCGCCGGTCTTGAGGTTGCTGTCGTTGAAGCGGCTGATCTCCTCGATCCGCTGCCAGAGGCGATCCGGCGACACGTGGTCGCCAAACCCGTGGCTGGCCGAGTGGTCGGTGATCGCGAGGTACTCGTATCCGAGGTGCTGGGCGGCGGCCGCCATTTCCTCGAGCGTGTTCCGGCCGTCCGAGAGCGTGGTGTGGCAGTGGAGGTCGCCTTTGATGTCGCCTTGTTCGATCAGCTTCGGCAGCTTGCCTTCGCGCGCAGCTTCGAGTTCGCCGCGCTGCTCGCGGAGCTCAGGGACGATGTAGTCGTAACCGAGGCGCTCGTAGACCTCCTTCTCGGTCTTGAAGAACTCGGTCTTGCCGGTCTTGTCGTCGAGCACGCCGTTCTCGGAGACGTGGAGGCCCTCCCTGACCGCGAGCGTGCGCAACTTCTCGTTGTGGGCGGCCGAGCCGGAGAAATGCTGGAGCAGGTTGCCGAAAGCCTTCGGGGCGACGATTCGCACGTCGACCGCGACCCCGGTGTGGGTCTCGAGACGGACGCCCGTCACCGACGGCTTGCCGGCCGAAGCGACCGGCTTGCTCTCGGCAATGTGAGCGGCGAGTTCTTCGGGCGCGTTGGACGTGGCGATCAGGTCGACGTCCTTACAGGTGTCGGTCAGCCGGCGGGCCGACCCGGCGATCTCGGCCTTGTCGCAGCTGGGGTGCTCGCGGAGGATCTGGACCAGCTCCTCGGCGATCGGCAGGATCTCGTCGAGGCGCTTCCGCTCGGGACCGTCGGGGGAGGCCTGGAGGCGCTCGATGCCTTCGAGGATGTTCTGCTCCTGCTTTGCTCCGAGGCCCTTCAGGGCGCTGACGTCACCGGCCTCGGCCGCCTCCTTGAGTTCATCGAGAGTGGTGACCTCGAGTTCGTCGTAAAGGCGGCGGACCGTCTTCGGCCCGAGCCCGGGGATGCGATTCATGTCGATGAGCCCCGTCGGCAGCTTCTCCTTGAGCTTGACCGCCGCCGGGATCTCGCCGGTCTCGACCAGCGCGATGATCTTCTCCTCGAGTGTCTTGCCGACCCCCGGGAGCTGGGTGACGGTGCCGTTCTTCGCCATCTCCTCTACCGACCCACCCTCGTTCCGGATGGTCCGGGCCGAGTTCACGTAAGCCAGGATCCGGTACCGGTCGGCACCGTCGAGCTGGTAGAGCACGGCGAGCTCCTCGAGGGCGGCGGCGATCTGAGGATTGGTCATGGCCTAAAGATATGCCCCGGGCCTCACCCTCAGAAACCTACCCGTTTCACCTGTGGGTCGCGCGGCTCGAGGACGGAATCGATCAGTCCGTACCCGACGCTCTCTTCGGCGGTCAGGAAGTTGTCCCGCTCCATGTCGGCGGTCACCTGCTTCATGGTCTTGCCGGTGTGCTTCGCGTAAAGCTTGTCGATGCGTCGGCGGGACTCGAGGATCTCCTTCGCGTGGATCTCGATGTCGGCCGAGGTCCCCTGGAAACCGCCGGAGGGCTGGTGGATCATGATCCGGCTGTTCGGCAGTGCGACCCTCTTGCCGGCCGCGCCACCGGTCAGGAGAAGTGAGCCCATCGACATCGCGATCCCGTAACAGATGGTCTGCACGTCGGGCTTGATGAACTGCATAGTGTCGTAGATCGCCATGCCCGAGTAAACGGATCCGCCCGGGGAGTTGATGTAGAGGCTGATGTCCTTGTCCGGGTCGTCCGATTCGAGGTGGAGAAGCTGGGCGACGATGATGTTCGCGATCTGGTCGTCGACCTCCTGGCCGAGGAAGACGATGCGCTGGTCGAGCAGCCGCGAGTAGATGTCGAAGGCGCGTTCGCCGCGACTGGTCTGTTCGACGACTGTTGGGATGAGGGATGCGTGAAGGCTCATGGAAGCTCCGTTCGGAAAGGCAACCGAATGGTTGCGTGTATATCCGGTAGAGTAACGCAACCGTTCAGTTGCGTTACAAATCGCACAGCGAAATCATTCTTGACTTCTATTGAGCGAAGTCGATTTGGTTCTTTATCTTGGAGAGCTCTTATGGACGAAATGACACGCGAAGTCGAACTTGACTGCGACCCCGAACGGGCGTGGGAGGCACTGACCGAGGAGTCCGAACTCTCGGAGTGGCTGGGTGGCGAAGTCGAGGCCGACCTGAAGCCCGGTGGAGAGATCACCGTGCGTGAAGAGGGTGGAACCGAGCGCAGTGGCTTCTTCGAATCGGTCGAGCCCGGCCGCGAAGTCTCGTTCTGGTGGAGCGAAGAGGGCGAAGAGTCCAGCCGGGTCGAGCTCGAACTGCTCCCCTCGTTCGACGGGGCGGGATGCACGGTGCGGGTCACCGAGAGCCGCCCACTCGTCGCGCTCGAGACCGAACTGGCCGAAATCGTCGCAGGCGAATCAGGACCGAGTCACGGCCCGGTCATGAACGCCGCCTACGCCTGCGTGTGAGCGCCGCGCCTTCCACGGACCTGGTTTTCGGTGCGTTGGCCGATCCGAACCGGCGCGCGATCGTCGAGATGATCGCCTCGGGCGGCCCGGCGACCCCGACCGAGCTCTCGGCCGACCTCGCCATCACCCGGCAAGGTGCCTCGAAGCACCTGAACAGCCTGGTCGAAGCCGGCATCCTCGACGCTGAGCGGAGCGGCCGTGAAGTCCGTTACGCCCTGATCGAAGGAGGGCTCGAACCCGGATCGCAGTGGCTGACCCAGGTCGGTGACCAGTGGGACCGTCGCCTCGGCGCGCTCCAGCGTCACGTGGACAAATGAATCTCCCGGGGCAGGAAGAACCAGCCCGATACCATCGCCCGGTGCCCGCGACTCCTCTTGCCGACCGTGGACCCCTGTGGGTCATCCTGCCGACGTACAACGAGTACGAAAACATCGGCGCGATGGTCGAAGCTCTGGGGCCGAAGCTGAAGGAGGGCGACCGGATCCTGATCGTCGACGACAACTCGCCCGACGGCACCGGTGACCTGGCCGACGAGATCGCGGCGAAGAACGGTTCGGTCGAGGTCCTTCACCGCAAGGCGAAAGAAGGCATCGGACCCGCTTACATCCACGGCTTCAAGGTGGCGCTGGCCGGTGGTGCCGGACTTATCGTCCAGATGGACGCCGATTTTTCGCACGATCCCGACTATCTGCCCCGGCTGATCGCCGCCTCCGGGGAGGCCGACCTGGTCATCGGCTCGCGGTACGTGCCGGGCGGCGGCATCACCGAATGGGGCGCCGTCCGACGGCTGCTCAGCCGCGGCGGCAGCCTGTACTCGCGAACCATCCTCCAGACGGACATCAAGGACATGACCGGCGGGTTCAAGTGCTTCCACCGCAAGGTCCTCGAGACGATCCCCCTGGACCAAGTCGCGGCCTCGGGCTACTCGTTCCAGGTCGAGATGACCTACCGCGTGATCAAGGCGGGCTTCACCGTGGTCGAGGTGCCGATCACCTTCAAGGAGCGCCAGGCCGGTGCTTCCAAGATGAGCCGGGCCATCGTCGCCGAGGCCGCCTGGAAGGTTCCGGCGATGCGTTTCGGGAAGAACCGTCCCGAATAGTTTCAACCCGGCGCCCCGGTGCGTTACGGTCATGAGACCGCTCACCGTCAGACGCACCGGTGGGGGCTTACTTCATTTTGTATAGTAGATAGACGAGCTTTTCCGAAAAAGCACCTGTCCCACCGACTACAGGAGACCGAAATGGCAACTCTTCCCCCAGTTACAGACGCCACCTTCAAGGCTGACGCAATCGAAGCCGAAGGCAATGTCCTGGTCGACTTCTGGGCTCCCTGGTGCGGTCCGTGCCGCGTCGTCCATCCGGTGCTCGAAGAGATCAACGACGAGCGTGACGACGTCAAGATCATCAGCCTGAACATCGACGAGAACCCGCAGACCGCGGCCCAGTACGACGTGCTCTCGATCCCGACAATGATCCTGTTCAAGGACGGCGCCATGGTCAAGAAAATCGTCGGCGCAATGCCGAAGCGGCGCCTGCTGGCGGATCTCGAGCCCGCCCTCCAGGGCTAGGCCAGATGCCTTTCGTAGAAGTCAGCTGGTTCGAGGGTCGCACCGACGAGCAGAAGGCCGAGATCGCCAGGCGTATCTCGGAGGCCCTGATCGAAGTCGCCGGTGTGGCCCCCGATCACTGCTGGGTGAAGTTCGAAGACTCCCCCAAGACCGACTTCATAATCCACAAAGCGGACTAATCCTCCGGTGAGAAGAGGTAGTGGCTGACCATCCAGTCGTTACCTCCGTTCCACAGCCAGATCTGTTCGGTCGAGATGAGGAAGAGCCGCCACGTGCCGAGAGCGCGCCGGGCGGCCTTCTTGTCATAGACCGTCTCGAGGATGCGCAACGCCTCGTCCTGGTTCGCGTCGAGGCGCTCCAGCCATGCGGCGAGCGTCTTCGCGTAGTGGTTCCCTGACATCGCCCAGCGGTCCTCGAGTTCGAGGTCGTCCTGGAAGTGGAGCATCAGGTCGTGCGAAGGCATGGTGCCGGCCGTGAAGAACCGCTCCGAAGCCCAGGTGCCGGCGAAGCGGTAGGCCAGGCTGCGGTGGGTGAAGATGTGGACGAAGAGGCGGCCGTCCGGTTCGAGCCAGGTGCAGATCCGCCGCATCAGTTCCTTCCAGTTCCGCATGTGCTCGAACATCTCGACCGAGACGACGCGGTCGAACCCGCCGGGCCCGAGGTCCGGTTCGAAGTCGTTGACGTCGGCGGTGATCACTGTCAGGTTGTCGAGCCCGAGACGTTCGGCCTCACGGGCGATCGTCACTTTCTGGGTGGCCGAGTTGGAAACCGAAGTGATCTGGCTGTCGGGGTAGTGCTCTGCCATCCAGAGGCTGAGCGAGCCCCAGCCGCAGCCGAGCTCGAGGATCCGCATGCCGTTCTTGAGGCCGGCCCGGCTGCAGGTGAGGCCGAGCATTTCTTCCTCGGCGGCTTCCAGCGAGGTCTGGCCTTTCGACCAGACCGCGGAGCTGTACTTGCGGCGAGGTCCTAGGAAGAGCTCGAAGAACTCACTCGGGATCTCGTAGTGCTGCTCGTTCGCAATCTGGACCTGCTCGGCGATCGGGCCGTAACTCATGCGGGCGACGATCTCCTTCAGCCGCTTTTCCTGGCCTTCGACTCCTCCGCGCTCTTCGTGGCGGGTCCGGGCCGCGGCGGCGCGGCGTGAAGCGAACCTGAGGGTCGAGTCGGGGATGGCACCCGCCCCGAGGGCGCGGTCCAGCAGCGAGTATCGGAATTCCTTGGCGAGCATCATCGGTTGATTCGTCAGATCAGCAGTCCCGGATCAATTGGCGCGTGTGACTTCGATCCGTAGATCGCGGCCGTCGATGGTCACTTCTTCGCCGCCGGTCGCCTCGAATCCAGTGGAGGTGGCGAGCACTTCGTCGCTAAGCCAGGCCTGGTGCTCGCGGGCGGCTTCGATCAGTTCCTCGTTGCCGGCCAGCCCGAGCGAGATCCGGTCGGTGATCTCGAAGCCCGCGATCTTGCGCGCATTCTGGACGGCGTGAACGATCTCGCGGGCGATGCCTTCCTTGAGCAGGCAGTCATCGAGTTCGAGGGCGAGTGCGACGGCGTGGCCAGATTCGGATTCCACCTGGTACCCGTCGACCGGTTCCATCGAGAGCAGCAGGTCGTCGGCACCGAGGGTGTGGTCCTTGCCGTCGATGTTCAGGCCGATCTCGCCGCCCTTGTCGACCGTGTCCGCGACGTGGTCGGCATCGAGAGCGCCGACCGCAGCCGCGACCTGCGGCATCCCCTTGCCGAACCGCGGGCCG
>JBPPMI010000328.1:0-2767 GCA_051305975.1 Solirubrobacterales bacterium | reverse complement strand
CGGGGACTGGCAGAAGCAGCCCGTTCGCTCGGAACTCGGGTCCCGGCCGGCGTGACCGTGGAATCGACCCTGGACCGGCGACCGCCGCCGATCGTCGAGACCGGTGCGTATTTCGTAATCGCCGAATCGCTCACCAACGCAACCAAGCACGCCCCGGGCGCACCGGTGACCGTGTCGCTGAGCGAAGGCGAAGGCCAGCTCAACCTGGTCATCAGCGACACCGGGCCGGGCGAGGCCGACCCGGCCGGAAGCGGGTTGACTGGTTTACGCCACCGGGTCGACGCGCTCGACGGCCGCATGGGCATCACTTCTCCGGCCGGTGAAGGTACCGTCATCAGGGTGGACCTCCCATGCGAGTAGTCATCGTCGAAGACCAGGCCCTTCTGCGTGAAGGGATAGTTGCCCTCCTGCGTGACAACGACGTAGAAGTGGTCGGCCAGGCCGCTGATGCGCCCAGCCTCCTCCGTCTCGTCAATGGTCACAAGCCGGACATGGCGATCGTCGACGTCCGCCTACCCCCTTCGTTTACCGACGAAGGCATCCGGGCGGCGATCGAGGCGCGGGAACTCCACCCGGACCTGGGAATCCTGATCCTGTCCCAGTACGTCGAGCCGGTCTACACCTCGGAGTTGCTGGCCGCCGGTGGTGCCGGGGTCGGTTATCTGCTGAAGGAACGGGTCGCCGACATCCCGGCCTTCCTCGACGCGATCAAACGAGTCTCGGAAGGCGGCACTGCCCTCGACCGGGAAGTCGTCGCTGAACTGGTGCAGGGCAAGAGCGGTGACAGCCAGCTGAACGAGCTCACCCCGAAAGAGAGAGAAGTGCTCGCCCTCATGGCTGAAGGCCGGACCAATGCCGGAATCGCCGAAGCCCTGGTGGTGACGCCGGGAGCGGTCGAGAAACACATCTCGAGCATCTTCAGCAAGCTCGACCTGCCGGCAACCGGAGCCGGCCACCGCCGCGTACTGGCGGTGCTGACTTACCTCCAGGCTGCTGGCTGACCTACGGGTCTCGCCGGCTCGTCCTCACGTCACGGGGGTGAGCGGCGGCTGGCCGTCGAGCACGGCAATCACGTTTCGGGCGACCAGGCGAGCCATGTCGTCCCGGGCCCTGGTGGTCGCCGAGCCGATGTGTGGAGTCAGCGCAGTGTTCGGGGCATCGAGCAGTCGTTGCGGAACATTCGGTTCGCCTTCGTAGACGTCGAGGCCGGCTCCGCCGATCTGCCCGGTTTCGAGAGCGGTCGCGAGGGCATCGGAATCCACGACACCACCCCGCCCCGTGTTGACCAGGATCGCGGTCGGCTTCATCAGCGCGAGCGTTTCCGTGTTGATCATGTGGGTCGTCTGCGGCGTGGCCGGCAGGTGCAGGCTGACCACATCCGATTCGGCCAGGAGCTGCTCGAACTCCACCTTCCGTGCGCCGAGCATCACTTCGACCTGCTCTTTCGGATCCCGTGAGGCGTAGAGGAAGTCGCCGCCGAGTCCTCGCATCAGCTCGGCGTACCTCTGGCCGATCCGGCCCATGCCAACGACACCGATCGTCGCCCCGCTCAGTTCGAGTCCGAGGTGGGCGCCGGGATCCCAGCCTCGCCATTCGCCGGACCGCATGCCTGCCTCAGAAGTTGTGACCCCCCTGGCTGCCGCGTAGGTAAGCCCGACGGCGAGTTCGGCGGTCGCGTTGGTGAGTACATCCGGGGTGTTGGTGACCGTGACACCACGGCCGCGGCAGGCGGCCAGGTCGATGTTGTCGTAACCGACAGCAAAATTGGCCACTACCTCCAGCTGGTCTCCGGCGGCATCCAGAACGTCACCGTCGATCGGTACTGTCGGATCGGCGACGATCGCGGAAGCACCGGGCACGAGGCCGAGCAAGGCCTTCTGATCCGATTCGAGCCCACCCTCGCCAACCTCGAATTCGGCCTCGAGGAGTTCGCGGCCCGCCGGAAGCAGAACCCTTGCAATCACAACACTCTTCTGGTTGCTCATCCCGCAAACCTTTCACTTACTGAACACTTTGCCAGTTTCGGACTAGACTCCAGATATTTGACCGATTACTCGTTGAATCACTACATAAGGCAGAGATATGGCTCCCAAGACTGACGCAATCCGCAAGCTGGCTGAAGAACGGCTGGCAGAACTCGACGGGGAGCGCAAGCAACTGCTGGAAGTGCTGTCGGCTCTGAAGAGTGACGGATCCTCCCGCAGGAGCGGCACTTCGCGTCGCGGCAAGTCGTCGCGTACGTCGGCACCCCGCTCCGGCCGTCGCCGGCGCAAGGGCGGCACCCGCGCCGAGCACGCCGAGAAGACCGTCGCGGGGAACCCCGGGATCAAGGCCTCGCAGATCGCCGAGGAACTGAAGATCAAGCCGAACTACGTGTACCGCGTGATGGCCGACCTGGTCAAGGAAGGCCGCGTGATCAAGAAGGGCACCGGCTACTTCCCACCGGATTCCGAGTAGCCCCGTTCGCACGCAGCAAAAAGGCCGCGCTCCGGTCATCCGGGCGCGGCCCTTTCGATGCTGAAGTGATCTAGAGCAGGCCGAGGTCCGCCACAGCCTGGCGCTCTTCCGAGAGCTCGGCGGCGCTGGCGGCGATCTTTTCCCTGGAGAATTCGTCGATGTCGAGTCCCTGGACGATCGAGTACTCGCCACCGGAACAGGTCACCGGGAAGCCGGCGATGATGTTGTCCGGGACTCCGTAGGAACCTTCCGACGGAATACCCATCGAGACCCAGTCGCCTTCCTGCGTGCCGTTGACCCAGTTGCTGAC
>JBPPMI010000327.1:0-12662 GCA_051305975.1 Solirubrobacterales bacterium | reverse complement strand
AAGCGCGCCCTGATCAAGCTCTCGAACGGAACGAAGAGCAAGGTCACCATCAAGTAGTAAGCGATGTAAGCAGTACCAGTCCAGTGAACGAAAAAGGGCCCCCGATCGGGGCCCTTCTTCGGTGAGGCGCCGCTAGCTTTCTATCTTGAGGTCTCCGGCGAGTTCGGTCTTTCCGTCCTTCTGGAACTGGACGTCGACCGTCTCGTTCTTCCGGTACGTGCCGAACAGGCCGAGCAGCATCGCGGACTTCCGGACCGCATTCAGCTCTTCCTTGATGATCTCCCGGGTGAAGAAGATCTTCGTGCCCTGGAGGTTGTAATCGACTCCGGCCGTCTGGGCGACGCCGTTGATGTAGACGACGATCGGCGCTTCGGCACCTTCGGGCAAGCGGACGATACGGCCGGCCGCGTAGGAACCCTTCGGGATCTTCTGTTCACCGGTGGGGCTCACTTCCGAAGAGCTTCCCTTATCCCGGCGAAGATTTCTTTGCGGCTGTTCGCCTCGATCGGCTTGCGGCGCACTCCGCCGGTGAAACCGAGCATGCCACCGTCGCCCTGGATGTCGATGCCGGCCGTCGGAGCCGAGAGAAGGCCTTTGCCGCTGATCTCGATCCGCGCTTTGACGAGCTGGTCGGGTGCGTACTCCTTGAAGGCGTTGACGGAATCCAGCGGGCCTTCGGCCAGAACCTTCTCGGTCATCGCTTCGGCCTCGCTGATCGCTTCGTCGAGGTCTTCGTAGCTGACCCTGGTCACGTCCGAGCCGTTCCTCACGGTCATCTTCCAGTTGGCCACGGTTCGTCGCCTCCCTTCGGTTCAGCCGGTGCTCACGAGGGCGGCCGGGTGGCCGGCGGGCCGGTGATCAGTTCGGCGTCGCCGCGTTCGGCGAGCGGGATGTAGTCGGCCTCGCGCGCACCGGTGTAGATCTGGCGCGGACGTGAGATCTTCTTGTCCGGGTCGTCGATCATCTCGAGCCACTGGGCGATCCAGCCGGCGGTCCGGGGCAGAGCGAAGATCACCGTGAACATCTCCGGCGGGATCTTCAGGGCCTCGTAGATGATGCCCGAGTAGAAGTCGACGTTCGGGAAAAGCTTCCTCGACGTGAAGAAGTCGTCGTCGAGGGCGTGCTTCTCGAGTTCGGTGGCGATCTCGATGAGCGGGTTGTACTCGGTGGCCTCGAAGACCTCGTCCGCGTGGCTCTTGATGATCTTTGCCCGTGGGTCGAAGTTCTTGTAGACCCGGTGGCCGAATCCCATCAGCTTCTCGTCGCGGTTCTTGACCGATTCGAGGAAGTCCGGGATGTTCTCCACCGTCTCGATGCGGCGGAGCATCTTGAGCACCGACTCGTTGGCGCCACCATGAAGGGGTCCATAGAGGGCGGCGATGCCGGCAGCGACGGCCGAATAAGGATCCACGTCGGAGGAGCCGACGCTGCGGACCGCGCTGGTCGAGCAGTTCTGCTCGTGGTCGGCGTGCAGGATGAAGAGCACGTCGAGGGCCTTGGCGAGGCGCGGGTCCGGGTCGTACTTCGTCTCGGTCATCTTGAAGAGCATCGAGAGGAAGTTCTCCGAGTAGGAGAGGTCGTTGTCCGGGTAGACGTACGGCAGACCCATGTTGTGGCGATAGGAGAAGGCGGCCAGGGTCGGCATCTTGGCGATCAGCCGGATGGTGGCCAGGTACCGCTCGATCGGGTCGTCGAGGTTCTTTGCATCCGGGTAGAAGGTGGACAGCGCGCCGGTGGAGGCGAGCAGCATGCCCATCGGGTGCGCGTCGTAGCGAAAGCCCGTGAGGAACTTCTTGATGTCCTCGTGGACGAAGGTGTGATGGGTGACGTCGTGTACCCAGGCTTCGAGCTGCGGACGGGTCGGCAGTTCGCCGTAGACGAGCAGGTAGGCGACTTCGAGGAAGGTCGACTTCTCGCACAGCTGCTCGATCGGGATGCCGCGGTGCTGGAGGATCCCGGCCTCGCCGTCGATGTAAGTGATCGACGAACGGCACGCGGCGGTGTTCGTGAACGCCGGGTCGAAGGTCATCATGCCGAAGTCTTCTTCGTGGACCTTGATCTGGCGGAGGTCCATCGCCTTGATCGTGTCGTCCTCGATCGGCAGTTCGTAGGTGCGACCGGTGCGATTGTCGGTCACAGTCAGGGAGTCTTCGGCCGTGGCTACATCGCCTGCCGCCGCATCTTCAGTCTTTTCTTCGGTCCCCATCGATTCGCTCCTTGGCCGGTCGCATCCTAGGGTCTCGCCACCTTGCATCCGCGGGAACCGCGGATCAAGACGTCAGGACCCGATCCATATTCTTCTATCCCCGCCAGTATCGCAGTTCACACCTTCTGTCTCGTCGCAGTGCGGGGCGCGGCAACACTTACCCGACGTCGAAGGCGGTCATCGAGCGCAGGGCCTCCAGCCGCGAGTCGATCTCGTCACGAGTGAGGCGGGCAACACGCTCGGTGCCGAACTCCTCCACGTTGTACGAGGCGAGCACAGTGCCGTAGCCCATCGCTGTCCGCAGTGCCTTCTCGTCGATCTGGTCGCATTCGCCGTCGAGGTAACCGAGGAATCCGCCGGCGAAGCTGTCTCCGGCACCGGTGGGGTCCCGCACGTCCTCGAGGGGGAAACCGGGCAGGGCGAAGAACCCGCCCGGGGTGAACAGGGCGGCGCCGTATTCGCCCTGCTTGGCGATCACCGCCGAGGGTCCCAGTTCCATCACGGCCTTGGCCGCGCGGGCCAGGTTCGATTCCCCGGTGAGCTGCCGGATCTCGGCGTCGTTGATCAGGACGCAATCGACCTCGGACATCGCCGCGAGCAGCGAGTCCTTGGCGATGTCGATCCACAGGTTCATCGTGTCGAGGCCGGCAAACGCGATGCCGTCGCACTGGGCGCGGACCTGCCGCTGCAGGTCGGGCTGGATGTTCGCGAGGAAGAGCATGTCCGAGGACTTCGACTGCTCGGAGAGCTTCGGCTCGAAGTCTCCGAAAACGTTCAGCTGGGTGTCGTCGGTGTGCGCCGTGTTCAGGTCGAACTCGTAATGACCCTTCCAGAAGAAGGTCTGGGCGCCTTCGACCCGTTCGATGTCATCGGTTATCACTCCACGGTTCTCGAGGATGTCGAACTCGGGCTGGGTGAAGTCGTCACCGACCGGACCGACCACGCGGACCTCGGTGAAGAAGCTGGAAGCGAGCGAGAAGTGCACGGCCGAGCCGCCGAGCATCTTTTCGCGCTCGCCGAAAGGCGTATGGACAGCGTCGAAGGCGATCGAGCCGACTACGGTCAGCGACAAGGTGAACCCTTTCGTTTCAGGTGTAGTTGCGTCCGGTCATGCGACCGGGATGGACTTCCCGAGAATCCTAGAGCGAAGGCGGCGATTTAACCTTCAGGGTGCGAAGATTGGGGCGTGAAAGCCATACAGATAAAGGAATTCGGCGGCCCCGAAGTCATGGAGCTGGTCGAGGTGCCCGAGCCCGTTCCGGGTCCCGGCGAAAAGCTCGTCCAGGTGACCCGGACCGGGATCAACTTCGCCGATACGCACACCACTGGCAACGACTACCTCGCGAAACAGACGCTGCCGTTCATCCCGGGCCAGGAGCTGGCCGGGGTGACCGATGAAGGCCAGCGGGTGGCCGCCGTCGTTCCCAGCGGTGCTTACGCCGAAGTCGCGGTCGTCCCAGAAGACCGCCTCGTGCCGATCCCCGACGGGGTCGAGGACGATCAGGCGGCAGGGTTGCTGATCCAGGGCCTCACCGCCGATGCGATCCTCCGGATCTCGGCCAACATGCAGCCGGGGGAATCGGTAGTCGTGAACGCCGCGGCCGGCGGAACCGGCAGCCTGTGCGTCCAGATCGCCCGGGCCATGGGGGCCGGGAACATCATCGCCATGGCCTCGTCCGACGAGAAACGCGCCCTGGCCCTCGAGCTCGGAGCCGATGTGGCGGTCGATTCCCGGAGCGACGACCTC
Organism: Solirubrobacterales bacterium; assembly: GCA_051305975.1. Lineage (GTDB taxonomy): Bacteria > Actinomycetota > Thermoleophilia > Solirubrobacterales > 70-9 > 67-14. The sequence goes on along the minus strand of JBPPMI010000327.1, from coordinate 8,709 downwards.
CAGGCGGAGGTACTCGACGCGAACGGCGGTGAACCGGTCGACGTCGTGCTGGAAATGGCCGGCGGCAAGGCCTTCGACGACCTCCTCCGGGTGATCGCCCCGTTCGGCCGTGTGGTCACTTTCGGGATCGCGTCGAAAGAGCAAAATACGGTCAGAACCGGCCATCTCATGCGGAATAGCCGCGCTGTCATCGGCTTCTGGATGGTCCACCTCCTGGCCCGTCCGGAGCTTGCGAAGGCCTGTATCGGCAGGGTTTTCGAAGCCGCCTCACGGGGCGAACTGAAGACCGTGGTCGGTGGTACTTTCGGCTTCGGGGACGTGTTCAGGGTGCATGAAGATCTGGCCGCACGACGAACCGTCGGCAAAATCCTGTTGGATCCCTCTTTGTGACTTCATTCAAGGACCTCGGTCTTTCCCCAGATATTCAGCTTGCGATCGACGAACTCGGTTTCACGGACCCGACCCCGATTCAGGAGGAGGGCATCCCCGCGCTGCTCTCCGGCCATGACGTAATCGGCCAGGCACAGACCGGTACCGGCAAGACGGCAGCCTTCGGCCTGCCGCTGCTCCAGTACCTCGACCCCGACAACGACGAGGTTCAGGCGATCGTGCTGACGCCGACCCGCGAACTCTGCATCCAGGTGACCCAGGCGATGCGCTCATACGCCGAGCACCTCGACATCGAGATCGTCGCCGTCTTCGGTGGCGCCCCGATCAAGAGCCAGCAGGCCCAGCTCCGTTCCGGCGCCCACGTCGTCGTGGCCACCGTCGGCCGCATGAAGGACCTGATCTCGCGCCGGTCGCTGGTTCTGACCGCCGCCCGCTTCGTCGTGCTCGACGAGGCCGACGAGATGCTCGACCTCGGTTTCCTCGAAGACGTCGAGAAGATCCTGCGCATGTGTCCGAGCGGGCGCCAGACGGCCCTTTTCTCGGCCACCATGCCGCCGCCGATCCAGAAGCTCGCCGACGCCTTCATGTACGACCCGATAGTGATCTCCATCACCCCGGAGACTCTGACGGTCGACAAGATCTCGCAGGCCTACGTCGAAGTCCCGAACCGCGAGAAGACCGACAAGCTGATCGAGGTGCTGAAGGCCGAGGAGCCGGAGCAGGCGATCCTGTTCTGCCGCACGAAGATCGGTGCCACGCGTCTCGAGCGCGACCTGAAGAACCGCGGGATGGACGTCAAGGCGCTCCACGGCGACCTGAGCCAGGGCACCCGGGACGGTGTGATGATCGCTTTCAAGGGACATCGCGTGAAGCTGCTGGTCGCGACCGACATCGCCGCTCGCGGACTCGACGTCGACCACGTGACCCACATCATCAACTACGACCTGCCGAACAGTTCCGAGACCTACGTCCACCGGATCGGACGTACCGGCCGCGCCGGGCGGACCGGCCGGGCGATCACCTTCGTGACCCCGGACCAGCGCAAGGACCTGGAACAGATCAAGAAGGACGTCAAGACCTCGATCTCCGCGTGGGAAACACCGGAAGAGCGGATCGAACACGCGCCGGAACCGCGCCGCCGCCGTCGCCGCGGGGAGAAGCCGAGAAAGCTGGAAGTCACGGATGAGGCGCCCGAGGAAGAAGAGATCACGGGGCTGCCGGAGGACGACGAGATCACCGGACTGCCTGAAGACGAGCCCGAAACCGGGTCAGAAAACCTCGATGACCAGGGGGACTCCGACGATGAAGGCTCCGCTGACGACGGCGTCCCCGAGATCGGCGAAGGACAGGTCAAGCTCTTCATCAACCGCGGCAAGCGCAGCGGGATCGAAGAGGAGGACCTGCGCTGGGCACTCAAGGAGGGTGCCGTCCTCGAAGACGAGTCGATCAGCGACGTGAGGGTCCTCGACCGGTTCTCGTTCGTCGAGATCGATGCTGGCTCGGCCGAGAAGACCGTCGAATTCCTCGACGGCACCAAGCTCAAGGGCTCCGAGATCCGCGTCGAGGTTGCCCGAAAGTAGGCGACCGCCAGGCGGGATCTACGGGGTTAGGGCTTCGACCCGGCCGAGAAGTTCGTCGAAGTCGATAGGTTTCCTCATCCGCTCGTCCGCGGCCTGCCACTCCTCGGAGAGCGCCAGGTCCGGCATCGCGCTGACCACGATGACCGGCAGCTCCGGCCGGAGCTGCTTGATGCCGTTCAGGACGCTGGGTCCAGTTGCGCCGGGCATCATCGCGTCCAGGATCACGACGTCGGCATGAGTTTCCGCGGACCCCGCCATGCTCAGGGCTTCACGGCCGTCCTGTGCCTCGATCACTTCGTGCCCGGCCATCTCGAGCCGGCGATGCAGCAGCAGGCGGACCGACGCCGAGTCCTCCGCGACGAGCACCAGGCTCATCGTTTTCCGGCGAACAGTCGTTGGCGGGCCTCTTCACGGTCCAGGGGCAGCAGGACTTCGAACCTGGTCCCTTTGCCGCGCTCCGAGCTGACCTCGATGGTGCCCCGGTGAAGTTCGACGATGCCCCGGGTGAGGGTGAGTCCGATCCCGACACCGGAGACCCGGGCTTCGGTGTCGTCCTTGCCCCGCCCGAATTCCTTGAAGGCATCCTCGGGATCATCGAATGCCATGCCGTCGCCGTCGTCGGCGACGACGATCACGAGGTGGGGCTCCCGGATCCCGACGGAGACCTCGATCGAGGTTCCGGGTGGCGAATGAGCGTGGGCATTGTCGACGAGGTTCACGGCGATCTGACGGACGCGATGGGGATCGGCTTCGATCAGGGGAAGCCCGGGGTCGATGGTCACGGTCACCGTTTGATCCTTCGCGTCGATCTGGGGACGGAGGGTGTCGGCGACACTCTTCAAGATCGGCCCGACCTCGATCTTCCCGAGGTTCAGTTTCATCTCCCCGAAACTGACCCTGGTCATGTCGAGGATGTCGTCGAGCAGGTCGCGCAGGTGCCTGGCATTGTCGATGATCACTTCGACGGCTTCCGCCTGCGCCGGATTCAGAGTGTCGCGCTCGAGATCCAGGATCTCGGCAAAACCGAGGAGAGCGGTCATCGGGGATCGCAGTTCGTGGGACGCGCCGACGACGAACGTGATCCGGCGTTCCACTATCTGGTCGAGGACGCTGGCGTCCCAGGCCATCAGGAACCGGCTGCCGTCTTTCAATGTCTGGTCGTTGACGAGCCATTCGAGCAGCGGGGTGTCCGGTCCAGGCGAGAAGACGACCCGCTCGTTCTTCAGCAGCAGTCGGTCGATCTTCTCTTCGCTGATGATCGGACGCAGGCAATCCCAGAGGTCCATTCCGGGCTTGATCATCGGAGCGAAATTCTGTCCCGCCTTGTTGGCGTAGATCACTTTGCGGTCTTCGCCGAAAGTGAACAGGGCCAGGCGGACTCTGCCAAAGAGATCTTCTACGTGCCCTTCTTCCATGGTCCCCCGACGTTATCGCGGCTGCGTACACGAGGATCGGGCCCTGGCGTCTTGGTCCCTCACATTACGCGCGAGGAATAAGGGCGGCGAGACCCATAAGCTTCGAATCACATGAGCGCCGACACGGATGGAATCTCGCACGGGCCCCTCGAGGACTGGTTCAGGGAGAGGGTCGACAGCCTCGAGCCACCTCTCGACTACGAAAAGATCCACGGAGGGCTTTCCAACCTGACTTACCTGGTCACCGACCAGGGGGCATCACGCTGGGTCCTTCGCCGGCCGCCGCTCGGCGCCCGTCTGGGCTCGGCCCACGACATGGGCCGCGAGGTCCGTGTCGTCACCGCCCTCGCGGACACACCGGTGCCGGTACCACCGATCGTCGGCTTTTGCGAGGACGATTCCGTGACCGGTGCCCCGTTCTACGTGATGGAGTTCGTCGAGGGGCCGGTGATCCGCGCACCGGAGCAGGCAGCACTCTTTCCCGACGCCACCCAGAGGAACAGGCTCGGCGAAGGCCTGATCGAAACCATGGTCGAGATCCACGCGCTCGACCCCGGGGCAAACGGACTCGGTGACCTGGGTCGCCACGACGGGTATGTCGAACGCCAGCTCAAGCGCTGGTCGGGGCAGTGGGAGAAGTCGAAGACCCGCGAGCTGCCGGTCGTCGAATCGGTGCATGAGAGCCTCCTCGAGCTGGTTCCCGAGCAGACCGAGACCACGATCGTCCACGGCGACTACCGCCTCGACAACGTGATCTACAGCCCCCTCGGCGAAGTCGCCGCGGTGGTGGACTGGGAACTCTGCACCCTGGGTGACCCGCTCGCCGACCTCGGCCTTCTGATGGTTTACTGGCGTGAGGCTGGCGACGAGTCGATGCCGATCTTCCGGCCGGCCACCACAGAACCCGGATTCCCCACCCGCGATGAACTCGCAGCGCATTACGAGAAGGTCTCTGGCCGCGACATCTCGAACCTCGACTATTTCGTGGCGCTCGGCTACTGGAAGCTCGCGATCATCCTCGAGGGCGTACTCGCCCGCTTCCAGAAGGGCCAGTACGGCAAGGACACCGGCGACGACTCGTTCCCGAAGGGCGTGGAGGCCCTGGCCGAGTCAGCCGCAGCCGCAGTAGAGCGCATCAACCGGTAAAACCGAGACTGGGTGCGTTTTCTATACCTATGACGTAGAAAATGCACCAGTCCCAGATCTCGCCTAAGCCCCCGGATGAGACGGACCGCCCCGACCCCGAGGCGACGAATCGGCCACGGACCTACCAGCTCAGGAAGCGGCCTCTTGCTTCTTGAGCTGGCGTCCGACCTCGCGTCGTGCGATCACCATCTTGTGGACCTCGTCGGGCCCGTCGGCCAGTCGCAGCATCCGGCTGTAACGCCACATCATCGCGAGAGGCGTGTCGTCAGTCATACCGAGCGACCCGTGGACCTGGATCGCGCGGTCGAGCACGTCCATGACCATGTTCGCAGCGACCACCTTGATCATCGAGATCTCCTGGCGCGCCGCACGTTTGCCAACGGAGTCCATCTTCCAGGCCGCGTGGAGCGTGAGCAGGCGGGCCTGGTCGATCTCCATCCGTGACTTCGCGATGAAGTCCTGGACGAACTGCTTGTCGGCGAGCGGGCCGCCGAATGCCTGCCGTTCGGCGGCGTAGACGCACATCATCTCGAGCGCCCGTTCGGCGGTGCCGATCGCCCGCATGCAGTGGTGGATGCGGCCGGGACCGAGACGGTCCTGGGCGATCAGGAAGCCGGCACCACGTTCGCCGAGGAGGTTCTCCTTCGGCACGCGGCAGTCGGTGTAGCTGACTTCGCAGTGGCCGGGGCCCTTGCTGTGGCCCATCACCGAGAGTGGCCGTTCGACCTTGTAACCGGGTGCATCGGAAGGCACGAGGATCATCGAGGCGCGGGCGTACGGGTTGCCCTCGGGCTCGGTGATGACCATGGCGATCGCGAGGTCGGCGCCGACCGCGCCGGAGGTGAACCATTTGAGACCGTTGATCACCCATTCGTCGCCGTCGAGTTCGGCGCTTGCGGCCAGATTGGTCGGGTCGGAGCCCGAGGTCGCGGGTTCGGTCATCGAGAAGCAGCTGCGGATGTCGCCTTCGAGGAGCGGGAATCCCCACCGGTCCTTCTGTTCGTCGGTGCCGTGCTCGAGGACGATCTCCGTGTTGCCGGTGTCGGGCGCGGAGCAGTTGAAGGCCATGGGGGCGATGGCGGGGCTCCGGCCCATCTCCTCGCAGAGGATTGCGTAGTCGAGGTTGCTGAGCCCGGGGCCGTACTCCTCGTCGGGCAGGAACATGTTCCAGAGCCCGTCGGCTTTTGCCTTCGCGCGGATCTGGTTGACGCTCGCCGAGTACGGAACGCCTTCCTCGACCTCGTTGTCGAGCGATTCGATCAGTGCCTTCTCGTTCGGATAGACATGCTCCTCCTGGAAAGCGCGGACGCGGTCGAGAAGGGCGGTTATCTCGGAACTGGGTTCGAAGTCCATGGTGCGAAGGCTATCGGCGGGGGCGGTATCGGGCGAAGAGCTCACTGTCGGCTTCCACCAGGTTCACCAGTCGCATGGGCCCGGGCGTGCCCAGTTCGCCTTCGAGGATGCGCGGAGCGTCCCTTTCACCGGTGAGGGTGGCGGAGGTCGTGAGAAATAGTTCGTCGAGCGCGTCGACGGCGGCCAGCTGGCCGAGGACGCGTGGACCACCCTCGCAGAGGAGGGCGCGGATGCCGCGCTCCTGGCGAAGCTGTCGCAGGATTTCGGTGATGTGGAGCAGGCCGACGACCCTGACCAGCTCGACCGGGGTCTCCGTTTCCGGAACCGGGCCGTCGTCGTTGGTGAAGATCAGGACCTTGCCACCGCCGTCGGTGAACAGTGGTGCGTCGAACGGCAGATCGAGACGGCCGCTGATGATCACGGCGAGCGGGTCGGGCGGGAGGCCCGTCCGTTCACGGTCAGCCCGGGCTTCCGGGTCGTTGATTATCCGTCCGTAGCGTTCGGCGCGCATCGTCCCGGCACCGATCATCACTGCGTCGAAACGCCGGCGCAGTTTGAGCAGCAGTTCGATGTCATGCTTTCCGCCGAGCTCCACCGTGCGTCCGTGGAGGCTGGCCCGGCCGTCGAGCGAGGTGACCATGTTCACCGCGACGTAAGGACGTTCCTCGAGCGGGTCTGCGAACGGCTTGTAATCGGCGAGTTCGTTGTCGATGGAGGTCGGCCCGGCTTCCGGCAGGAGGCGACGCATCGGAGATTCGTTTGATTCGGAGATGGCTTCAGTTTCCCCGGAGATTCGTCACGGCAAACTGCCGCGGTCAGGCTTTGGTGTCGCTGTAGTCGTGCCAGCCGTCGAACTTGTGGCCGACCCAGCCTTCGAGGCCCGCCACGTCTTCGCGGAAACGGCCCTTCAGGGTGGCCATGAGGTCTTCCGGGATTTCCGGCTTGGGGGCCGGGGGCTTGTCCGGATTGTGAACGACCTTTTCGACCATCCAGCGCATCGATTCAGGCAGGCGGTCGAAGTTCCGGTCGAGGGAACGGAAGCCCGGGAGCTTCACGAGGTTCTCCATGATCTGGTACTTGCCGTCGTGCTTCGCACTCGACTTCTCCCACTCGCGGTCCCATTGCTCCGAGGTGAAGTTCTCGTCGACGCCGAGGAAGGAGAAGGCCTTCTTCATGGTCCCGTCACGGTTGCTGCCGAGTTCTTCCTGGGTGATGATTTCGATCTGTTCCCGGTCGAACAGTTCCAGGTAGGGCTGGAGCTGCATCCAGTACTGCGAGCGCTGGATGTAGGCGGTGTCGGGCTTGGAGAGCGTCTCGACGAATTCGCGGGTCTCGTATCCGGCGCCGGTGGCGTGGACCCAGTGGGACAGGATCCGCTTGATGGGATCGCGGACCATGTAGACGAGGCGCGCATCGGGGCAGTACTCGTGGATCCGGGCGGCGACGCCGTTGAAGCGCGGTCCGTTCGTGTAGTGCGGTGACGATTCGCCGTTGATCTTCACGGTGCTGTCGAACCGGCCCTTGTACCACTCGAATCCGAGGTCCCAGTTCTGCTCGGCGGCGAAGAAGTTCAGTTCCTTAGGCTTCGACATGTGGATGTCGGGATGGCAGCCGAGGTAATGGTGGATCGAAGTCGTGCCGCACTTGAGCCCGCCGATGATGATGAAGTTCGGGAGAGTGTCGGTCTTCTTCTTGCGTCGCGGCAGGCGACGGTTGCGATCGGCGGCGAAACGCTCCTTTGCGCGCGAGCACATGGCGTCATCGGCCGGATCGTAGGCGGGGGTCAGGTCAGGGTCTTTTGTCTTCGCGGTCTCTGGCACAGCGGAGTAGTGTAACCGGAGATGGCCGGATTGATACAGGCAGTGAAGCCCCGGACCACCCGTAGCGGCGATCTGCCCTGGCGGGGACCGGGCGAAGGCCGTCCGGATCTTCACATCCCGCCCGGCACGATGCCGCTCTTTCGGCACGGGGTGATGCGCAAGAAGTGGCGTTACGTGGCCTTCTTCGGCGATGAGTTGATGCTGTGCGCGGGACAGGTCCTGATCGGGCCGTTCAAGCACTGCTTCTGGTCCCTCTGGGACCGTCAGACCGGGGAAGTCATCGAACACACCCAGTTGAAGCCCGGCCGGCCCGAGGTTCGCATGGAAGGCAACTACGTCGAAATGTCGGCCGAGGGTTTCAGCGCCTCCCTCGTGCTCGGTCACGCCGAGCCGGTCGAGTCCGCCTGTCCGAGCGGCCGCGGCTGGGGCTGGACCCGGAAGCGTGCCGGGGTGCCGATGGCCGGAAAGGTCTCTGCGGGAGAACGCACCTGGCAGATCGACGGACTCGGGTTCGACGACGAGTCGGCGGGATACCAGTCCCGCCACACCGCCTGGAGTTGGTCGGCCGGGATCGGAGTCGCGGCCGACGGGCGCAACCTGGGCTGGAACCTCGTCGCCGGCATCAACGATCCACCGATGAATTCCGAGAGGGCGATCTGGGTCGACGGCGTCCCGGTCGAGCCGGAACCGGTCGTCTTCCGAGGACTGGACGCGGTCGCTTTCAGCGACGGAAACCTCCTCGAATTCGATTTCGGAGGAGCAGAACGGAAGAGGAACGACAACTTCGGGCTGATCCGTTCCGATTACGTCCACCGATTCGGAACATTCAGCGGGGTGCTCGACGGGATCGAGCTCGACCGCGGAGCAGGAGTAATGGAAGAGCACAGCGCAGTCTGGTAGCTGGTCGGTTCTTCGCCGTGGATTGCGCATATGGGGATAAAGCACGGCAAAGAATCGGATCACCCTAGTTCTAGGAGCCTCCGAATTCGTGACGCGGTGCCGGCA
>JBPPMI010000326.1:0-17349 GCA_051305975.1 Solirubrobacterales bacterium | reverse complement strand
ACAGGACCGCGGTCAGGATCATCATGAAAGCGGTGACCACGATCACGGCGATCTGGGTCGGCCGCAACTTCTTCGGCTGTTCATCGGGTTCCATCAGGCCGGATTATGACTGGCGCCGAACATTTCCCAAGGCTCGCCCCGGTCAGTTCTGCATAAGGCGAACCGCGCGGAGGCCGCAGTACTTCGCAAGCCACCCGGCGAGGGCCGCAAGGGCAATGAAGACGGTCGCGGCGACCGCGAACACCCAACGGGCGGTGTCCCGGTCGCCTTCGACCAGGGCGAAGACGTAGATCACCACGAAGATCAGGAGGGCTAGCGCCAGCGCGGCGAAGCCGAGCGCGGCGACGATCGCTCCAGCGATTCGCAATCCCCTCATGAACCGGACTCTACCCCGGCCGGAGCCGGGTCAGTGGCGTTTCGTGGCCAGCCGGATGAGGCTGAATCCGCAGGCACCGGCCCCAAGGGCAAGCAGGACATAGAGGCCGCCGAGGGTGACATAGGTCCGGGACGGACTGTCCTGGAAGTCGGAGACCAGGTTGCCGATGAGTGCCCACCCGAAGGCGAAAAGGATCGCGGATGCGAGCAGGAACACACATCCGAGAACTAAATTCCAGACGTTCGCATGTTCGACCATGTCCCAATGGTACGCCTGTTGAGGCCCGATCCGGAGAAAATTCTGTTACGGATTGACCTGGGTCAGGCCGGTTATCGCCACTTCGAGGACCGCCCAGCCGATCAGCACGGCGATGGTCGGTACCTCGTAGAAGGCCATTGCGAAGGGGATCGGTACGAGCGTGACGATCTTCGAGCCCGGGACCAGGGCGAGGTGAATCACCCCCAGGGTGAGCACGGGCAGGAAGATGCTGACCGCGAGGACTCCGGGGTGGTTGTCGACCGCGCCCACCAGGAACCCGGTGGAAACGGCCAGGAGCGCGACCAGCCCGAGGTAGGGCAGTGACCCGATCCGGCGCTCGACGTACGCGCCGAAGAGCCAGAGTCCGAGCAGCGCGACCAGCATCTGCCAGAAATTGAGATGTGGTGCCGCACCGGTTACGAACAGAACGAGGTAGGCGACGATCAGGGCCAGGGTCGCCCAGACCGGTCCCCTCAGTTCCTGGTTGTCACGAAGCGGGATCAAGCAGCTTTTCGGCCGATGGCGGCTTCATGCGCGCTTTCGTCGGCGTGGTACGAACTGCGCACCAGCGGGCCGGCGGCCACCGATTCGAAACCGATCTCGCGGGCGGCCTTCTCCAGCGCCTGGAACTCCTCCGGATGCCAGTAACGAACGACCGGCAGGTGGTTCTCGGTCGGGCGCAGGTACTGGCCGACGGTGAGGATCTGAACGCCGTGCTCGCGGAGGATGCCGAAGGTTTCGACCATCTCGTCGAATTCCTCGCCGAGGCCGACCATCAGTCCCGACTTGGTGATGACATCGCCGTCACCCATCTCCCCGGCCATCCGGAGAACCCGTGCCGACCTGAGGAACTCGGAGCCTCGCCGCGCCTTGGGATAGAGCCGGGGCACGGTCTCGACGTTGTGGTTGAACACGTCGGGCCGTTCGTGGACCACCCGGGCGAGCGGCATCTCCTGTCCGCGGAAGTCCGGGGTCAGGATCTCGACCTTGCAGTCGGGGGCCATGGTCCGGATCGCCCGAATCACGCTGACGAACGCTCCGGCGCCGAGGTCGGGAAGGTCATCACGGTCAACCGAAGTGATCACCGCATGCTTCAGTCCGAGTTTCCGGACCTGGTTCGCGACCTTCATGCCCTCGAGTGGATCGTTGAAGGTCGGCTTGCCGGTCTGCACATTGCAGAACCCGCAACGGCGGGTGCAGACGTCGCCGAGGATCATGAAGGTGGCCGTGCCACGCTCCCAGCATTCGCCGATGTTCGGGCAGGCAGCCTCTTCACAGACTGTGCTCAGGCCTTCTTCGCCGATCGTCGATTTCAGCTTCCGGTAGGTCGGGCCGCCGGGCGGCGGGACCTTCAGCCACGAAGGCTTGCGGGAACGGAACGGAACCGAACCTTCCACGTCCACGTTCGCGCCGCCCGGATTGGCCCGGGATCGGGTCACGTGGATACGTTCAGCGGTGTCCGGGGGAGGGGTGCTCATGCCAGAGGAAGGCTACGCGGTTGTCGGTGTGGTCGTTTCGAGGCCGATGTCCGATGGATCAAGCGTCACCAGGTCGAAGCCGAAGCGTTCCGCGAGGCTGGATCCGACGGCTTGCCCGACTTCGGAGACCGCGGGAGCGAATCCCGTTTCCGCCTCGATCGAACTCACCCGGCAGTGCTCGATCCCGCAGGAGGTGATGCCTTCGAAGGGCTGGAGGTCGCAGGAGACGTTCAGCGAGAGGCCGTGGCTCGAGATCCCGCGGCTGATCCGCAGCCCGATCGAGCCGATCTTCGCGACCTTGCCGGTGGCGACAGCGCCGCCCATCGAAACGGCGGTGGCGTCGGCGGGGATGGGTACGCCGCGTGAGACCCAGAGGCCCGTCAGGCCTTCGATCGGGGCGGCTTCGATCCCCTGGGCGCCGAGCGCATCCGACATCGCTCCTTCGAGCGATGCGACGAAGCGGGAGACGTCGATCCGGGCGGCTTCTTCCGGCTGGTCGCCGATGCCACCCAGATCGACTACGGGATAGATCACGAGCTGGCCGGGACCGTGGTAGGTCACTTTGCCGCCGCGCGGGGTATCGCAGACCTCGATTCCGCGTTCCGCGAGCTCCGCGGGCCCGTAGAGCAGGTCACCCGGATCGGTCCGGCGACCCCGGGTGTAGGTCGGAGGGTGTTCGAGCACGAGGAGCAGGTCGCCAGACTCGCCCGTTCGCCGGGCCTTTACCAGCCGCTCTTGCGCGACCGACATCTCTTCGTATGGCCGGAGCCCGAGATCGACGATCCCGATCTGGCCTTCGTTCAGCGCCGCCAAAGCTTCCACGGCTTCCGCTTGTTGGTCCGGCCGATCTGGCCGACCGCTCCGCGAAGTCCGACGCAACCCACGCATCCCACGCAGTCGACGCAATCGGTACATCCGACACAGGCGATGCACCGGCGGCAGCGAAAACAGCCGATCGTGAGGATGCTCATCCTGATCAGCGACGAGCAGAGGGTAAGGGCGCTGGCCGCGATGCCGCTGCTGAAGGCGGTTCCCGCACTGGCCGCGACGCCGGCACTGAAGGCGGTCGCGGCGGAGGCGGCGACACCCGCACTGTGCGTCGTGCGGGCCGAGGAGGCGACACCGGCGCTCTTCAGGGTAGAAGAACTGGCGACGATTCCTTTGCCCGGGTCATCGATTCTCATGCGAGCAGTCCCGGCTCTTCGAGGTTGCTCTTGATCTCGGCGAGGAACTCGGCTCCGTCGGCCCCGTAGAGGATGCGGTGGTCGCACGAGAGACTGACCTCCATCAGGTGGGCCCGAATGATTCCGCCGTCCTTCACCGCAGGCCGTTCGTCGATCTCGCCGACCGCGAGGATGCCGGCCTGTCCCGGATTGATCACGGCGTCGAACCCGCGGACGCCGAACATGCCGAGGTTGGAGATCGAGAAAGTGCCTCCGGCCAGCTCTGGCGGTGTGATTTCACCGGAGCGGACCCGGTCGGCGAGGTGGCGTGACTCCGTGGCGATTTCCCGAAGGTCCTTGTCGTCGGCGTCGCCGATCGTGGGGACCACGAGTGAATCCTCGGTGGCGACCGCAAACCCGACGTTGATCCTCGAGTAGAGCTCCACTTCCCCGTTGCGGTAGTTCCCGTTGGCGCGGGGATGATTGCGGAGTGCCAGGGCCGTCGCCTTGATCACCATGTCGTTGAAGGAAGGGACGGCTTCACCTTCGTTGGCGGCTTCCTTGAAGGCGGTCCGGACCTCGACCGCACGGGTCATGTCGATCTCGGTCCGCAGGTAGAAGTGCGGGGCCGTCGCCTTGGATTCGGACATACGACGGGAAATCAGCTGCTGAAGACGGGTCAGTTCAACGGTCTCGACCCCACCTTTCTTGGCCTCGGAAGGCTTCGAACCCGAAGCAGTATCCTGCGGTTCGGCCACGGTCTCAGCCCTTTCCGGCCTGGTCTCTGTCGCGGCGTCGGTCACGTCAGCCTTGACGATACGACCATTGGGACCAGAACCATGGACTGAGTGCAAATCGACACCTTCATCAGCAGCAATGCGCTTAGCCAAGGGAGAAGCTTTCACTCGATCGTCTTTATCGTCGACCGAGGCATCCGTGTGGGCCCCTGGTGAGGTATCCCGCCCGGAGCTCCCGCGGTGAGGACGGGATGCCTCACCAGGGGTCAGCTTGGATTCCGGAGACTCACCACCGGCAGCACCTCTGTCGGTCTGTTCGTCATCAGCGGGCTCCTCAGACCCGACGGTCTCAGACCCGACAGTCGCAATGGTCTCGCCAATCGGTCGCGTCTCGTCTTCGCCAACCAGGATCTTCAGCACACCGGCGGTGTCGGATTCGTAGACCATCGACGCCTTGTCGGTCTCGATCTCAACCAGTTCGTCACCGACAGAGACGGTGTCCCCATCCTGTTTGAGCCAGGAGAGGATGGTGCCTTCTTCCATCGAGTCGGTGAGCCGCGGCATGACGATGTCCATCAGCGGGCCCCTTCGGTTGCGGCGAGCACTGCCTGGATAACGTTCTCCTCGTGAGGCATTGCCGCCTGTTCCAGGCGGCGGGAGTACGGCATGTGGACGTCGGCCCCGGTCACGCGCTGGACTGGTGCGTCGAGCCAGTCGAAGGCCTGCTCGGTGATCAGGGTCGAGAGGTTGGCGCCGACGCCGCCGTGTGGCCAGCCTTCTTCGACGATCACGGCGCGGTTGGTCTTCCTTACCGATTCGAGGATCGTGTCGAGGTCGAGTGGGCGGAGCGTGCGAGGGTCGATCACTTCGGCTTCGATGCCATGCTTTTCGGAAAGCTCTGCGGCGGCCTTCGCGGCCACGTGGGCCATCTTGAGGACGCCGACGATCGTCACGTCGGTGCCTTCCCGCCGGATCGCGGCCTCGCCGAACTTCTGGATGTGGTCGCCTTCGGGCACCTCGCCTTTCAGCCCGTAGAGGCTTTCGTGTTCGATGAAGATCACCGGGTTGTCGTCCCGGATCGCCGCCTTCAGCAGCGCTTTGCCGTCGGCCGGGGTGCTCGGGCAGGCGACCAGCAGCCCGGGGATCTGGAGGTAGAGGGCCTCGAAGCTGTGGGAGTGGGTCGGACCGAGCTGGTGGCCTCCGCCGCCCGGCATTCGGACCACCATCGGCACCCGCACATTGCCGTTGAACATGTACGGGATCGCCGCGGCGTGGTTGACGATCTGGTCGAGGGCGAGAAGGGAGAAGTTGACGGTCATCAGTTCGACCACGGGCCTGAGGCCGGCCATCGCGGCGCCGACCCCGGTGCCGACTATCGTGTTCTCCGAGATCGGGGTGTCGCGGACCCGTTTTTCACCGAAGCGGTCGAGCAGCCCCTCCGTCACCTTGAACGCGCCCTGGAACACTGCGATGTCTTCGCCCATCAGGAAGACGTCTTCGTCCCGCTCCATCTCTTCCGCCAGGGCGTCGCGCAGGGCTTCGCGCATGCGGAGTTCCTGTTTCTCCTCAGTCAATCGCGTACCCCCCGCCGCGACTGCCTCTCGCCGTCTTCCGTGTGCCCGGCACCCGATTCGGCCAGTTCCTTGGCGACGTCGGGGGCGTCCTCACCGTATTCGCCCCGGTGTGGTTCGGGCGAGCGCTCGTCGACCGCGTACCAGCCCATCGTTTCGCCGACCACGTAGAGCTCGTCGTACAGGGTCTCGAGTGCGGGTTCGGGCGATTCGTCGGCGAACTCGACCGCTCTCTTCACGTTTCGATCGGCCTCCTCACGGATCTTCTCGACATCCTCGTCATCGAGCACTTCGGCGCAGGCCCGGATGAAGCTTTCGATCGGGTCCTTCCCCTGCCATTCCTGGACTTCCTCTTTCTCGCGGTAGATCTCCGGGTCGGCGGCGGAGTGGCCGCGGTAGCGATAAGTGAAAGCCTCGACGAGCGTCGGCGTTCCTTCGTTCCGGGCGATCTCGAGGTGGGCGGAGACCCGGTCGCGCACTTCGAGCAGGTCCATACCGTCGATTCGTTCGCCCTTGATCCCGTAACCCTCGGCTTTCTGCGAGAGGTCAGTGACCGCGGAATGGCGTTCGAGCGAGGTGCCCATGCCGTAGAGGTTGTTCTCGACCAGGAAGACGATCGGCAGGCTCCAGAGCGCGGCCAGGTTCATGGTCTCGCCGAAGTTGCCGGTGTTCGAGGCGCCGTCACCGAACATGCAGACGGTGACCGAGTCCTCCTCGCGGTACTGGGAGGCGAGGGCCAGGCCGGCGGCGAGCGGCAGGTTGCCACCAACGATCCCGTAGCCGCCCATGAAGCGGCGTTCGCCGTCGAAGATATGCATCGAACCGCCACGGCCGCCGCTGGTGCCATCGACCTTGCCGAAGAGTTCAGCCATGACGGCGTCGGCGGGGGTCCCGCGGGCGATCGCATGGCCGTGGGTCCGGTAGGTGCCGATCAGGTAGTCGTCGTCGCGCATCACCGAGGTGGTGCCGACGATCGTCGCTTCCTCACCGATCGCCAGGTGGAGGAATCCGCCCGCCTTTGCCCGCTGGTACTGGCGTCCCGCTTCCTCTTCGAATCGCCGGATGAGGCACATCCGGTTCAGCAGGTCGACACAGGTTTCACGATCCGGCAGCTTGGCCATACCTCCACCCTAGCGAGCCGGTCGTCCCGGCTTTTTGGCTTGCGTAAAGGCCCGGAATGCGACGGCAACGTTCACGCAAGGAATCGGAAACGTCGCCCGGGCAGGCTCCCGGTCACCCCACTCCCAAACAAGAACAACAGGAGCAACCAACAATGATGAACAGAACACTCATTGCCACGATCGCGACGCTTGTCGCGACCTGCGCCGTGGCCTGGGCGGCACTGCCGTCCGCCGCCTCGGGCGCAGCGCCGGCAATGCCCAGGGCCGCGAACGGCAAGAAGGTCAAGCGGTTCGCGACCGGCGTCGCGATCCCGACCCAGAGTGCGTTCAGCGGCGGCAAGGCCTTCGTCGCCGGCGCGGCCGAAGGCAAGTTCGAGGGCGGCCTCTTCGTCGTCAAGCCCGGATCGAAGACCGCGACCCGGGTACCCGGGCCCCAAGGTGCTGGCCATGAACACCGACGGAACGGGTGCCAAGCCCTTCCTGTCCGGCTTCGTGGCACCGGTGCTCTCGGTGGCGACCCACAAGGGAATGGTTTACGCCGGAGACCTCACCGGCACGATTTATCAGGCGAAGGGCTGATCAAGTCCTGATCCGGTAGCTCCCTGGGTGGGAACGAATAGCGGCAGCCTCATGGTCGCCGCTCTTTTTGAGGCATAATCCGGTTTATAAAGTTCTCAGGGAAGTGCTTACTCCATTCGTAGAAAGGACATTTTGAAGAATCGAATCGCTTTCACACTTGGCGCGGCAGTCGTCTCCTGCGCTTTCATGGCTTCGTCGGCTGTCGCCGCCGGACCTCCCCCGCCGAAGGCGGTCAGCGGCAACAAGGTGGCCGTCGTCGGCTCCGGTGCCGGCGTGCCCGCACAGTTCGCGTGGGCCAAGGGCGACATGTTCATTGCCAGTGCCGCTGAAGGCCAGGCCAAGGGCGGAATCTACGTGATCAAGAAGGGCACCAAGAAGGCGAAGCTGGTTCCCGGAACGCCGAAAGCTGTTTTTGGCATCGCTTTCTACAAGGGCAAGTTCTACATCAGCGAAGGCTCGAAGATCTCGGTCTACGCCAGGTGGAACGGCAAGCGCTTCAAGAGCAAGAAGGTAGTGTTCAAGGCGAACCGGAAGAACTTCACTTCGTTCAACGGAGTGGCGATCTCACCGAAGGGCAGGATCTACACCGGCGTGACGTTCCAGTTCGACAACAAGGCCAGCACCAAGAAGTACGCCAGCTCGGTGGTTTCTTTCGGAAGGACGGGAGGTGACCTCAAGGTCATCGCAACGGGTATCCGCCAGCCGTGGCAGCTGACCTTTCTCGATGGTGAGAAGCAGCCGGTCGGAACCGCACTCGGTTCCGACACCCCGGACGGAACCGACGCCGCCGATTTCATCTACAAGGCGAACCCCGGTTCGAAGTTCGGCTTCCCGACCTGCGAGTGGGGCCCGTCATACGGCACCGCATGCGATTCGTTCACGAAGCCGCTGCGCGTATTCGAGAAGAAGACCCCGGCGACATCACCGACCGGCATCACCCACCGCGGCCAGAAGCTGTTCGTGGCGCTGTTCGGTGCGATGAAGGTCGTATCGATGAACAAGGAAGGCAAGAGCGAGAAGGACGTCCTCACCGGCTTCCCGGCCCCGGCCGTCGGTGTCGGTGTCTACAAGGGACACCTCTACTCCAGTGACGTGACCGGCTCGATCTACAAGGTCAAGCTGTAGCCAGTCGTCATAGCAGTAGTTTGGATGAGCGGCGCCCGACGGGGCGCCGCTTTTGATCCGATCCTCATTCAACCCAGAATCAAACGGATCGCAAGGACGAAGAGCACCAACACGAAGGTGGCCAGTTCCTTCCAGGGCAGGCGGCGCTCGAACCGGCGGTCCTCCTCCAGTGCCTTCTCGTAGTCCCAGGGTTCGTCGTTCATCGCGCCGCCGCCGAAATCTGGCCCGACTTCTCGGTCTTGTCCCATTTTGCTTCGGCTCCCTGGATCTCCTTGACGTAGGCGGTGAAGGTGATCGCCGAGAGCAGCGGTCCATACCCGGCGACGTAGAGACAGACGGGGGAGAGCCACCGCAGGAACCGCCTCGTCTCGAGGACCTTCGCCAACCAGGCGACGATCATCGAAAGCGTCAGCCACAGGTACGCGAACAGCACGAACGACTTCTCCGCCGTGTCGGAGAGGGGGATGCCGGCGTCGGCGGCC
Organism: Solirubrobacterales bacterium; assembly: GCA_051305975.1. Taxonomy (GTDB): domain Bacteria; phylum Actinomycetota; class Thermoleophilia; order Solirubrobacterales; family 70-9; genus 67-14. The sequence continues at coordinate 8,459 of JBPPMI010000326.1, read as the reverse complement.
AGGTCCGGCAACACGGTCTCGAAGAGAGGCGGGTAGACCGTCGCGACGATGATGAAGAGGGCGACGATCCCCGGGAAGAGGATCCCCTGGAGCCATGCCCGGCGGGCGGTCTCGGGGTCGAGCATCAGGGTAAACGCGGTCACCACCACGTAAGTGACCGCGTTGATCATCCATAACGCCCGGAACACGTCGAGCGAGTAGCCGTAGTCGATGATGAAGAGGGTCACCAGCGCAGCTGAGGAGCTGATCATGAACACCGGCATGAGGAAGGTCGAGAACCAGAAGAGCGCAAAGCTGACCCCGCCGAGCCGTCCGCCTTCCTTGCGGTTGAGCCAGACGTTCTTGAACCGCTTGTTCACCTGGACGTTCCCGCGCGCCCAGCGGAGCCGCTGCTTCCAGAGACCGCCGATGTCGCCGGGCTCCTCCGCCCACACGGTCGCGTTGCCTTCGAAGATCGCCCGTCGTCCTTCGAGCTGGGTCAGGAAGGTCGTGATCGTGTCCTCGGCCAGGGTGGAGGTGTCGATCCGCCCGCCGATCGCGTCGATCGAGATCCGCGAATGGAGCTGGGCGCCGCCCGCCAGGCAGGCCATCGCGCCGAGGACGTTCTGGGTCCGCCGGGCGGCCGCCTGGGCCGTGATGTACTCGAATCCGATGAACCGCTTGAGATAGTTGGCTTTCTCGCTGCCTTCCTTGATGTAGGCGGTGACCGCACCGATTTCGGGGTCGGCCAGGTGCCGGGTCATCTTGCGCAGGGCATCACGCTCGAAGATCACGTCGGCGTCGATGATCAGGACCGCATCCGCCCAGACGTCGCCGAGCACCACCTCGAGGCCATGGTTCAGGGTGTGGGCCTTGCCCTGGCCGCCGTTTTCGCGGCGCAGGTGGAAGAGCCTGCCGGGATACTGCCGCTCCTTCTCCTGGAGGATCTCGGGGGTGCCGTCGTCACTGGCGTCGTCGACCACGTAGACACGCAGGGCGTCCTCGGGGTAGTCGAGGCTGAGGAGTCTGTCGACGGTGTCAGCGATCACCGCCGCCTCGTTCCAGGCGGGCACTATCACCGCGGTGTCAGGGGTCACGTCTTCCACCTTGTCCAGGTGGTTGCGGAAACCGTGGAGCCCGATCAGGGCGTACTGCCAGCACCCCGCGACCAGCGGCAGGGCGCCGAGCAGAACAATGCCGACGAGGATCGCGATGCCGATGTCGGCGAGCAGGTCACCCATACTGCGACCCTACGCTTCGGCCGGGTCGGCGTCCCCGCCCAGCCATTCACCGAGCACCCGGTCCAGCTCCTCGACCTGAAGCGGCTTTGCCAGATAGTCGTCCATTCCGGCCGCGATGCACTTCTCGCGGTCGCCCTCCATCGCGTGTGCGGTCATGGCGATGACCGGCATGTGGGGCAGGTTCTCGTCGACTTCCCGTATTCGTAGCTTCCGGGTCGCGTCGTACCCGTCGAGCTCGGGCATCTGGCAATCCATGAGGACGAGGTCGAACGTGCCGTCGTTCTGGAGCTTCTCGAGGGCCTCGGCACCGTTGTTGGCGATTTCGAAGCTGTAGCCCTTGCCAGCCAGCACTTCGCTGAGGAAGAACTGGTTGATCTCGTTGTCCTCGGCCATGAGGATGCGGCCGGTTCCCGGAGTCCAGCTGTTCAGGGAGGCCGATCGGGCAGTGGTTTCGGAATCTCCGTGGATTGCCGAGGCGATCGTGTCGAGGAGGCGGGACTGGCTGATCGGCTTCGGCAGGTAAGTGACTCCTTCTTCGTCGCTCTCCTGGGCGGCCTGCGTCCGTGACGCCGTCAGCTTGATCGTCTTCATCGCCCGGAGGGATGGTGATGCGGCGATGCGCTCGGACACCGTTCCGCTCGATGAAGTGTCCAGCTCGGCGTCGAGGAGGATCAGGTCGAACGGGGAACCCGAGACCGCGGCGTCGTGGAGGAGGTCCATCGCGGTGCCCGCGTCGGCGGCCGTTTCCGCACGCATCCCCCAGGCTGTCGTGTAGGAATCCAGGATTCCCCGGCCAGTCTTGTCAGGGTCGGCGATCAGGACCTTGAGCCCGCGCAGTTCCGCCCTCGCCGCCGGCCGTTCGGTCTCGCCCATCGGTTCGCCGAACGGCAGTTCGAGCGTGAATGTGCTGCCGGTCCCGGGCTCGCTCTCGACCGTGATCGAACCACCCATCAGGCGCGCCAGCTCGAAGCTGATCGCGAGGCCCAGCCCGCTGCCACCGAACTTCCGGGTCGTGCTGACGTCGGCCTGCGTGAACGCGTCGAACAAGGTCTTCAGGGCTTCGGGCTCGATGCCGATTCCCGTGTCCCGGACACACATCTTGATGTGCGATCCCATCGCGCTCAACTCGCCCCGGGTCACGTCCACCTTGATCTCGCCTTCGGAGGTGAACTTGATCGCGTTGGTCAGGAGGTTGGTGAGGATCTGCATGGTCCGGCCCCGGTCCCCGTTGACCGTCCGCGGGACATCGGTTTCGATGAAGACATGCAACTGGAGGTCCTTGGCCTGCGCCGCCGACGCGACGACGTCGCAGGTCGCATCGATCGCCTGGGGCAGGTCGAAGTCATGTGGGTCTACCTCGAGGCGCCCGGCCTCGATCTTCGAGAAGTCGAGGATGTCGTTGATCACCGTCATCAGGGCGTCGCCCGATGCCCGCGCCGTCCGGACGTACTCGCGCTGTTCCGGGTCGAGCTCGGTCCGGTTGAGCAGAGCGGTCATCCCCATCACGCCGTTCAGGGGGGTCCGGATCTCGTGGCTCATGTTCGCCAGGAAAGCTGACTTGAGCCTTGAAGCCTCCTCGACCGTTTCGATCGAGCCTTCGAGCTTGCGGTTGGTCTCCAGCAGCTCGCGGTTTCGGTCCTGCAGGGAGAAGGCCATGCGGTTGAAGGAGTGGGCGAGAGCGCCGACCTCGCCGCGGCCACCCTCCGGGACCCGGGTTTCGAGTTGTCCGTCGGCGAGGCGGCGGGCACCCCGGGCCACGGCCCTGATCGGCCGGAGTATGCGGGTAAGCAGGTACCAGCCGACCACGGCGAGCAGGAGCAGGGACCCCACCAGCCCGGCTGTGGAGACAAGGATTGAGCGGTGGGCCACATCCTCGGTCTTCTGACGCTGTGCGGCCAGCTCTACTTCCTGGAAAGAGTTCAGCTCGTCGAAGCCGCCTCTGAGATTGTCGAGGAGGGTCTTGCCCTGGAGGATGAGCGTCCTCTCCTGGTCCCTGGTCAGCGTTCCGACCTGCGCCGCCGCCGGTAGCGCGAAGTCCTGTACGTAGCGGCGGATCCCCGATTCCAACCCGGCTGCCTGGGCCCGCTCGATGTCACTGTCGACGTACTGGTCGAGATCGGCCTGGTTCTCTGCCTTGAGCGCCCCAAGCCCCTCCCGGAAGGGCGCCAGGAGCGCCTCGTTGTCAGTGAGGAAGGCCCCGCGGATCCCGGTTTCGATGTCGATCAGCGCCCTTTCCACCCGTGACGACGTGAGCAGCAGGTTGGCCCCGTTCGCCGTCTTTGTCGTGTTGTCCCTCAGGGTGAGCGACTGGAAAACCAGCACACCGAAGGTCACCGCGATCAGGAACGCCGCGATGCCGAGCGTGGTCGATGCCAGGGCGATGATGCTCCATCCCCGCTTCTTCTTGCGGCGATCCACGTGGGGCCACTCGCCGGACCCCTGGTCGGTCACTGGATCTCCTGCCACACCCGGGCGATGTAATCGAATTGCCCGATTTTCTCCCTCATGTGGCTGTCGGTGCTCATCAGCACGGTGATGCCTTCCGCCACGAACGGTTTGAGGCTCCTGGCCGACGGGCAGCTCCAGCGCTCGTCGATCTCGATGAGCGTGCCGGTCTCTGACGCGATCCGCGCGAGGTCATCGAGCAGTTCGGCGGGGACCTCGTCCTCGGTCAGTCCGAGCTTCGGCAGGATGCTGAACATGTGGGCGATGACCATGTTCTCGTGCCGTAGGGCGGCGTTGGCCGTCGACTCGACGATCGCCGCGATCACGTCCTGTCCATCGCGGGCCCCGGACTCGATCTCTTCCTTCACTTCGCGGGGGTGGTGGGGTCCGTCGTTCAACGGTACCTGGTGGTCGGCAGCGTAGATCCGGTCGATCCCCTCCGGAAGTTCCGGCAGGTCGAGGTCGCCCGCGGTGTTCAGCAGCTTCGCTTCGATACCGCAGAGGAGCTCCACTTCCGTGGTTGGACGCAGCCGCTCGATGGCGGCCACGTAGTCCGGCAGCCAGTCGGTGTCGACACGGACGTGGTCGACGCAGGTGAGCGTCTCGAGCCTTAGCGATTCAGCCTGTTCGATGTTCTCCTCGATCGTGTTCTTCCCGTCGGAGAACGTGGAGTGGACATGCATGTCCTGCATCGGTATCGCCGTGGTCATGATTTCTCCTTCACCATCTTCTCGATCTCGGAGAACGCGAAGATGTGCTCGTCGAAGTGACGGACCATCGCCACGTCTTCGAACGGGATAGGAGCGGGAGGCAGGTCGTGGCCGAGCGCTTCGTCGACGGCGAGTTTCGGCATGTCGACGCCACTGGCGATCGTGAGCGGCATCGTGCCGGGGAAGCGCGGATTGACCTCGAGCAGGGCCGGCACCCCTTCCGTCGCTTCCTTCGCCTGGACGTTGGCGACAGTGGTCAGGCCGATCAGGCGGGCGACGTCGGCCCCGAACTTCTCGAGTGCCGGGTCGTGGGCGGTGCGGCCGGTGATCGCGATGCCCGAGTCGACCTTCAACCGTTCGCGCGGGATCACCGCGAGCACCTCGCCGGACCGGTCGGCGTAGACGTCGACCGAAAACTCGGGCCCGGGGAGCAATTCCTGCACGAGGAGCGTGGAGTCGCGCTCGAGTCGTTCGAGGTCGCTGACCTCGGAGATCAGGCGGATCCCCCGGGAGCCACTGCCGGTGCGCGGTTTGACGATCACCGGCAGGTCGACCCCGGCGGGATCGAAAGTCTCGTCGACCAGGGCGGTCGCGGGGACCCGGACCGATCCTTCACAACGCAGGTGGAGCTTCCATTTGTCGAGGCAGACTTCGAGTGTCTCCTGTGACGCGATGACCAGATGGGTCCCGGTCGCCTCGAATTCCCCACGTCGTTTCACCAGCGGGAGCAGTTCCGTGTCGACTGTGGGGATTAGCACGTCGATCTCGAGGCGCCGGCAGATATCGAGGACCCGGTCGGTGAACTCCGGGGCGTCACCCCGGGGCAGCAGCATCCGCCGTGCCTCGGGTACCAGGTAGAGCCCCGTCGCGTACGGGTCGATGTCCCCGGAGAAGAGCTCGTAGGGTCCCCCGCCGAGGTCCTTGAGGATCGAGATGCCGGAAGGGCCACCGGTCCCGGTGATCAGGATTCTTGGATCAGGCATTCGACTCCTCGGTTTGAAGGTGGCGGGACGGGACGGCGAGGTCGCTTTCCCGGATCACTTCGAGCGGCTCGACATAGGTCGCCTGGGAGAAACGGCTCCAGTAACGGGCCGTTGATCGGAGCAGATCGGGTTCGAGGTATGCCCTCAGTTCGACCTGAGATGTGTACGCGTCGATCACCTCGAGCTTGCGCTCGATGAAGTCGTCGATCTGGATGAACTTGGTCGGTTCGAACTCGACAGTGGTCGACGGTGCCTGGTAGCAGTAGACGCGGGGGATGCCCCGGGCCGCGACCAGGGTCGCGCTGTGCACGTTCCGGTGGTCCTGGTGGACGTCCTTGGAAGTGTGGGTGTAGATCGTGCTCGGCGAGATCTCGTCGACCACCTCCTTGATCGTGCCGATCGTGAGGCCACCGTCGCTGACGCTGGTGTCCGCCAGTTCGCGATGGACCAGGCGGGCCGACATCAGGTCGGCCGCCTTCTGCGACTCGAGCGCGCGGGTCTCGGTGTCTCCGCCGTGTTCGCCACCGGTGAGGGTCAGGATGACCACCGTGTCGCCCTGGGCGGCGTGCCGCAGGAGGATGCCGCCGACCCCGATCTCGACGTCGTCGGGGTGTGCTCCGACTGCCAGCACGACTTCGGTCCGTTCAGCCCGGCGACGCGAGGCCACGGCGGTGAGCTCTCCGACCTTGGCGATCAGGTCGGCGCCGTCCACCGGTTTCGACATGAAGTCCTCGGCGCCGGCCCGCATTGCTTCGACCGCGTTGTCGAAGCTGGCGTCGCCGGTGAGGATCAGGGTCGCAGCGAGGGGGCAGATCCGTTTCACCTCCTTGATCAGGTCGAGGCCGCTCATCCCAGGCAGGCCGATGTCCACGACCACGAGGTCCCAGACCGACCCGTTCAGCATCTCGATCGCCCTCTCGGCGTTCGGTGCCCATTCGACGTCGCCCGCGGTTCCGAGCATCTCGGTAGTGAGAGCGGCGACGATCTCGTCGTCTTCGACCACGAGGATGCGGGGTGGGTTGGTTGGGGGGCTCAAGGCAGACTCCTTCATCGAAGGTACCCGTTTTGCAGCTGTTTCTACCGTCGGAAACGGGGATGGGAGCCAAGTTCGGTGGTCACTACGGATACGGCCGCCGTTACCCTCAAAGCATGGAAAGTGTCGACCAGACCGTGCTCGACCAGCTCGGTGAAAACATGGGTGGATCGGGCGCGGTGACCAGAATCGTCTCGATGTATCTCGGCAGGCTGCCGACCGAAGCCGACGGCCTGCACCAGTCGGCGGACTCGGGTGACCTGGGAAAGCTGGGCGAAGACGCCCATCGCCTGAAGTCGAGCACCGCGATGCTCGGCGCTACCGGTCTGGCGGCAATCCTGGCCGCCATCGAGGCGGCCGCCAAGGCCGGGGATCCGGACACCGCTGCGAGGCTTCTGGCGGAGTTCGACAGCGAGAGGGTGGAGGTCGAGCGCGACCTCGGTTCGATCGGCTCCAGCTAGGCGTGTGTGGCCCAGCCGTCCACTGCTCTTGCTCCTTCGAGTACTGCTTCCGAGATCGTCGGATGCGGGTGCATGATGAAGCTGAGTTCCTGGTTGCCGCCTTCGAGGGCCATCGTGGCGACCAGCTCGGCGATCATGTCGCAGGCCCGGTTGCCGACGATGTGGGCGCCGACGATCTCGCCGTACTTCTTGTCGACCACGAGCTTGACCATGCCGTCGCGGTCCTCGTAGACCGATCCGGCGCCGACTCCGCCCAGCTTGAACTTGCCGACCTTGACGTCGTGGCCGGCTTCCTTGGCCTGGGCCTCGGTCAGGCCGACACTGGCGACCTGCGGCTGGCAGAAGGTGGCACCGGGGACGAGGTCGAGGTTTACCGGATGGGTGTCCTTGCCGGTGGCGTTCTCGGCGGCGACGATCCCTTCTTCCATCGCCTTGTGGGCGAGGGCAGGGCCGGGGGTGATGTCACCGATCGCGTAGATCTTGTCGTTCGAGGTGCGCTGGTACTCGTCGATCTTGATCCGGTTGTCCTCGAGCTCGACGCCGGCACCTTCGAGGTTCAGCGCCTCGACGTCCGGCACGCGGCCTCCGGCGATCATCAGGTAGTCGACTTCGGCGGAGTTGTCGCCGTAGGTGAACTTGACCGAACTGTCGCCGGCCTCGACGTTCTCCACCGCGGTACCGGTCGAGACTTCGATGCCCTGCTTCTTGAAGGTTCGTTCGACGACCCGGACCACGTCCTTGTCCTCGGCGGGGAGGATCTGGTCGAGCATCTCGATCAGCTTGACCTCGGTGCCGAAGCGGATGTACGCGGAAGCGATCTCGGCACCGGAAGCGCCGGCTCCGACCACGGCGATGGACTTCGGCTGCTCGGGAAGGGACCAGGCGCCCCAGGTGTCGAGCACGCGGTCGCCGAATTCGACCCCGGGGATCGGCTGAGCGATCGACCCGGTGGCGAGGATGATCTTGCCGGCTTCGTAGGTCGTGTCGCCGACCTTGACGTTGCCGTCGTCGGTGAGGCTCGCTTCGCCTTCGATGAAGGCGATCTTGTTCTTCTTGAAGAGTCCGGCGACACCGCCTTCGAGTCCGGAGGAAACTTCGGTCCGGCGCTTGCCGAGGGCTTCCCAGTCGAGCTCGGCTCCGGATACCTTGACGCCGAGGTGCGCGCTCTCCTGCGCCTCGACGAAGATCTCCGCGGTGTGGAGCATTGTCTTGGCCGGGATGCAGGCGTAGTTCAGGCAGCGGCCGCCGGCCTTGTCCTTCTCGACCACGGCGGTGGACTTGCCCAGTTGGGCGGCCCGAATTGCGGCTACATACCCACCGGGTCCACCCCCGATCACGATTACTTCAAAAGAGTTCTCAGCCATCAGCCGAGCTTATAGAACCAGAGAACCCTGTCTTGCGAGCGACGCAATCCAAGTCGCACAGCGAAACCATTCTCAACTTCCAATGAGCGAAGTGACTTGGATTCCTTATTCTTCCTCATCAGGGCCGTAGGGGCTCTGGTACTTGAAGCCCCGCTCGTAGAAGCCGGTTTCGAGGTCGCTGTTCTGGTCGCCGAACATCGCGATGATCTTGTATCCGCGGCGCTTGACGATCTCGGCGCGCTG
>JBPPMI010000325.1:0-10639 GCA_051305975.1 Solirubrobacterales bacterium | reverse complement strand
TGTGTATAAGAGACAGCTCCAGCTCTACGCTGGCTACTTCAGCAACCCGCGTCCTGTCGAAGAAGTGATAGGTCTGGTCGGGCTCGAAGATAGCGCCGGCAAGCGGGCCGGCAAGCTGTCCGGCGGGCAGCAGCGCCGACTGGATGTAGGCATCGCCCTGATCGGCGACCCTGACCTGCTCTTCCTCGACGAACCGACCACCGGGTTCGATCCGTCGGCGAGGCGTCAGGCATGGGAGATGATCGGCGGCCTGCGGGACCTCGGCAAGACGGTCCTCCTGACCACGCATTACCTCGAAGAGGCGCAGGCGCTGGCCGACCGGGTTGCCGTGATGAGCGACGGCCTGATCGTGGCCGAAGACACGCCCGAAAACCTCGGAGGCCGCGAGAACCTGCCGACCCGGATCACCTTCGTCCTGCCGGCGGGAATCGAACCCGGGGACGTTCCGGCAGGGGGAGCGATTACCGTCGAAGGAGAGCCCGGTGGCGGCCGGATCTCGATGATCGAGACCGATGACGCGGTCAGGGACCTCCAGATGCTCACCGCCTGGGCCCTCGAACGCGGACTTCCGCTGAACGGCCTCGAAGTGAAGCGGCCGAGCCTCGAAGACGTCTACCTCCGGCTGACCAAAGCATGAATTCCATTCGTGTAGTACTCCACGAGTTCAGGTTCACGCAGAAGGTCTTCTGGCGCAATCCAGCCTCGGTCTTCTTCACCGCGCTCCTGCCTGTGATCTTCCTGCTGATCTTCGCGACGATCTTCGGCAACGACAAGATCGAGACCCTCGACAACCTGAAGACGACGACCTACTACGTGCCGGCGATCGTCACCCTGGCGGTCGTTTCGGCGACAATGGTTAGCCTCGCGATGAACCTGACTATCAGCCGCGAGGCCGGTCTGCTGAAGCGCGGCCGCGGCACACCGCTGCCTTCCTGGGTCTTCATCGCCGGCCGGGTCGGCAACGCGATCGTGATCTCGGTCCTGATGGTCATCCTGATCACCGTGATCGGCAACGTGCTCTACGGCGCGCCGATCCCCTGGGAGCGGTTGCCTGCCGTGATCACCACCCTGCTGATCGGAGCAGCATCATTCTGCTGCCTGGGAATCGCAATGACCGCGATCATCCCGTCGAGGGAGGCCGCGCCCGCGATCACCAACCTGATCACTTTGCCCCTGTATTTCCTCTCGGGCATTTTCATCCCCGAGGACGAGATCCCGGACGGGGTCCTCTCGTTCGCGGACCATTTCCCGATCAGGAGCTTCTTCGAGGCGTTCTTCTCGGCCTACAACCCCCACACGACCGGGTCCGGCTTCGAATGGGGCAACCTCGCAGCCGTCGCGATCTGGGGGCTGGCCGGCCTGCTGCTCGCGATCAGGTTCTTCCGCTGGACACCCCGGCACTGACCCGCCAGGATCGGGCGCCGGGCGGCTGGGGTACCCACTCCACTAACCTGCCGCGCGTGCTTCATCACATAGTTCTCGAAATCTCCGACCTCCAGCGCTCTGGCGCCTTCTACGACGCGCTGCTTTCCCCGCTCGGATGGCGCCGCCACGTGAACGAGACCGGCGCGATCGGCTACGGCATCTCGCGGCCGATCCTCTTCATCAGCGAGCGGAACGGCGCCCGCGCCGAAGGCACGCTGGTCAGCCTCGGGGCACCCGGAATCGCCGCGGTCAAGGCCGCCTGGGAAGGCGGCTGTAACTCCGGTGGCTCCAACGTCGCCATGCCCGGCGAGCCGGGTGGCCACGGATCGGGCTCCTACTCCGCATTCCTGCGGGATCCCGACGGCCACGACATCGAGATCACCGTCGGTACTGACTGACCCGGACCTTCAATAGGATGGCCTCTCGGCAAGTAAGCAATCTCAGGAGGCACCAACGCATGGGCGTGAAGGTCGGCATCAACGGATTTGGGCGAATCGGTCGCAACGTATTCCACGCTGCGAAGGCGTCCGGAGCGGATATCGACATCGTCGCGGTGAATGATCTCACCGACAACGAAACGCTCGCCCACCTCCTGAAGTACGACTCGATCCTGGGTCGCTTCGACGGCACCGTCGATTCCTCCGACGGCTCGATCACGGTGGACGGCAAGGAGATCGCCGCCCTCTCCGAGCGCGACCCGGCCCAGCTTCCCTGGTCCGACCTCGGCGTGGACGTCGTCCTGGAATCGACAGGGTTCTTCACCGCCCGCGCCGATGCCGGCAAGCACCTCGAAGCCGGCGCGAGAAAGGTAGTCATCTCGGCCCCGGCCAAGGAGCCGGACGTGACCGTCGTCCTCGGCGTGAACTTCGATTCGTATGACCCCGAGAACCACCACATCATCTCCAACGCTTCCTGCACCACCAACTGCCTGGCACCGTTCGCCAAGGCGATCAACGACGCGGTCGGCATCGATCACGGACTGATGACCACGATCCACGCCTACACCTCGGACCAGCGGCTCCAGGACATGCCGCACTCGGACCTGCGACGCGCCCGTGCCGCAGCCCAGAACCTGATCCCGACGACGACCGGCGCCGCCAAGGCCGTCAGTCTCGTCCTGCCCGAGCTCGCTGGCAAGCTGAACGGCTTCGCGGTACGTGCTCCCGTCATCACCGGTTCGGTCGTGGACCTGACCTTCAAGCCGTCCAAGGCGACCTCCGTCGAGGAGGTCAACGCGGCAGTCAAAGCCGTTGCCGAGGGGCCGCTCGCCGGAATCCTGGCCTACACCGAGGATCCGATCGTTTCGACCGACATCGTCGGCGACCCTCACTCTTCGATCTTCGATTCGAAGCTCACCCAGGCGATCGGGGACGGCGAACTGATCAAGGCGATCTCCTGGTACGACAACGAGTGGGGCTACTCGAACCGCTGCGTCGAGCTTCTCGGCAAGGTCATCTAGCCCGACCGGGCAGGGACGACTCCGATGGCTTTCAGCAAGGCTTCGGTCCGTGACGCCGACGTGGGAGACCGCAGGGTCCTCGTCCGGGTCGATTTCAACGTGCCGCTCGAGGGTGGCAAGGTCACTGACGACACCCGGATTCGCGCGGCCCTCCCGACCATCGAACTGCTGACGGAACGCGGGGCGAAGGTGGTCCTCGTCTCGCACCTCGGCAGGCCGAAGGGTGAAGTCGTCCCCGACCTGTCGCTGAGGCCCGCCGCCGACCGCCTGGCCGAGCTCCTCGACCGGGAGGTCCTGCTGGCCCCCGAGGTCGCCGGTCCGGAGGCGCGGGGGATGGCCGACGGACTCGAACCGGGCGGGGTGATGCTGCTCGAGAACGTGAGGTTCGAGCCGGGGGAGACGAAGAACGACCCCGAACTGTCCCGGGCGCTTTCCGAGATCGCCGACATTTACGTGAATGACGCTTTCGGTACCGCCCACCGGGCGCACGCCAGCACGGCGGGTGTGGCGGACAGGCTGCCGTCGTACGCGGGACTGCTACTTGAGCGCGAGGTCGAGAACCTCGACTCGGTCGCCGATGATCCGGCGCGGCCACTGGTCGTGATTCTCGGCGGGTCGAAGGTCTCGGACAAGGTCGGCGTTATCGACCGGTTCATCGACCTTGCCGACCAGGTCCTGATCGGCGGAGCGATGTGTTTCCCGTTCTACCGCGCCCAGGGCCACGGCACCGGCAGCTCGCTCTGTGAAGAGGAGGGCATTCCGCTGGCCGCCGAGGCCCTGAAGAAGGCCGAGTCTTCGTCCTGCGAACTCGTCCTGCCGACCGATCTCTCGCTCGGACGCGAATTCTCCGCGAACACGGAGACCAAGGACCTCGACGGAGTTGAAGTCCCGGAGGGCTGGATGGGACTCGACGTCGGGCCGAAATCCGCGAACCATTACGCGGAGCGGATCGTGAAGGCAGGGACAGTCCTCTGGAACGGGCCGATGGGCGCTTTCGAGCTCGACGCCTTCGCCAACGGCACGAAAGTCGTGGCGCGTGCCGTAGCCGACGCGCCCGGCTTCACCGTGGTCGGTGGAGGCGATTCCGTCGCCGCGCTGGTCAAGTTCGGGCTGACCGAAGAGGTCGACTGGGTCTCGACCGGTGGTGGCGCCTCTCTCGAACTGCTCGAAGGCAAACGACTGCCCGGCGTCGAAGCCCTGAACGAGGCATGATTGGTTCATGACCGACTCGACGGGCCGTCGCCCCTACATCGCCGCGAACTGGAAAATGAACAAGACTGCGAGTGAGGCCGACCTGTTCCTCGACGTCTTCCTGCCGACCCAGTCCTCGGACGGCCCGGAAGTCGCGCTGTGCCCCACTTTCCTGGCCCTGGCGAGGGTTGCCGAGCGTTGCGCGGGGACACCGGTCAAAGCGGCGGCCCAGAACATGTACTTCGAGGATTCCGGTGCGTTCACCGGCGAGATCTCCGCACCTATGCTTCTCGACATCGGGGTCGACGGTGTGATCCTCGGCCACTCCGAGCGGCGCCAGAACTTCGGCGAGACCGACGAGGTCCTGGCCCGGAAGGTCCGGCGGGCGATCGAAGCCGGCCTCCAGCCGATTCTCTGCTGCGGCGAGACCGAGGCCGAGCGTGAATCCGACGACACGGACGCGGTCCTGTCCCACCAGGTGATCACCGACCTGGCCGAGGTCCACACAGACGACCTCGACAAGGTCGTCATCGCCTACGAACCGATCTGGGCCATCGGTACCGGCAAGACCGCTTCGCTCGAGCAGGCCCAGGAGGCCATTCATTTCGTCCGCAACCTTCTCCGCTCGCGCGATCCGCATGGTGCCGAACGGGTTCGCATCCTCTACGGCGGCTCGGTCAAGCCCAGCAACGCGGCCGAGCTGATGGCCCAGCCCGACATCGATGGCGCCCTGGTCGGGGGCGCGGCGCTGGACCCCGAGGACTTCGGCGGCATCGTCTCGGCCGCTTCGGGTTCCTGATGGCCGGGATGGGAGCCTGATGGCCGCCCCGGAAGGACTGCCGGTCCCCGGGATGGCCCTGGTGATCCTCGACGGCTGGGGCCTGGCCCCGCCCGGTCCGGGCAACGCCATCTCCCTGGCTGACACACCGAACTTCGACCGGCTCTGGGCCGAATATCCGAAGACCCGGCTGAGTGCGCAGGGTCCGGACGTCGGACTCCCCGAAGGCCAGATGGGCAATTCCGAAGTGGGCCACCTGAACCTCGGTGCCGGGGCGATCGTCAAGCAGGACCTTGCCCGGATCGACACCGCCGTCGCCGACGGCACCTTCTTCGACAACGAGGCGCTCGTCGCCGCGTGCCAGAGGGCCGCGGACAGCCCCCGCGGGCGGCTCCACCTGATCGGTCTCGTGTCGGACGGTGGTGTCCATTCGGGCTGGGAGCACCTCGAGGCATGCATCGAGCTGGCCAGCCAGGAAGGGGTGCCGGACGTCGTGTTCCACGCGATCACCGACGGCCGCGACACGCTGCCGCACGGGGGCGAGAGGTACGTCGAGGAACTAGAGAGATGGCTGCGTTCGGCCGGCCGGGTCGGAACGGTGAGCGGCCGTTACTACGCGATGGACCGGGATACCCGCTGGGAACGGGTGAAACTCGCTTACGACGCGATCGTCCACGCCGAAGGCCCGAAAGCTAGCGATTCCGCCACGGCGATCAGTGACGCCTACGCGGCCGAAAAGACCGACGAGTTCATCCCTCCGACCGTGATCGGCGACTACGACGGTATGGAAGAAGGAGACGTCGCGATCTTCATCAACTTCCGGCCGGACCGCGCGCGTGAGTTGACCAGTGCGCTGGCCGATCCCGACTTCGACGAATTCCCGCGATCGGGCGGCGGAAAAGTCGACCTGACCACGATGACCGTTTACCGCAAGGGCTGGCCGTATCCGGTCGCCTTTCCGGAACGGCGGCCCGTAGTGACCCTGGCCCAGGTGATCTCGGAAGCCGGCGGCAGGCAACTCCACGTCGCCGAAACCGAGAAGTACGCCCACGTCACCTACTTCTTCAACGGCGGACGCGAAGAAGAGTGGCAGGGGGAGGAGCGGCGGCTTGCCGAATCACCCAGGGACGTGCCGACGTATGACTTCAAACCGGAAATGAGCGCCAACGCGTCAGCGGACCTGTTCATCGAAGGCTGGAATTCGGAGAACCCACGCTTCGGCATCATCAACTTTGCCAATCCCGACATGGTCGGACACACCGGGGTCATCCCGGCCGCGGTCGAGGCGATCGAAGCGGTCGACGCTTGCCTCGGGCGGGTAGTCGAAGCCGTCCTTGCCTCGGGCGGCGCCTGCCTCGTCACGGCCGACCACGGCAACGCCGACAACATGCTCGAGCCGGACGGATCCCCGAACACGGCCCATTCGCTGAACCCGGTGCCTTTGATCCTGACAGTGCCTGGACCGGACCTGAAAGACGGCGGCATCCTGGCTGACGTGGCGCCGACGATCCTGCAAGCCCTCGGAATCGAAAAACCCGAAGCAATGACCGGTCGGTCACTGATCAAGTGGTAACAGACACCACCATGCAAGTCCAGGAATAAGGCATCCAAGTCGACTTCGCTCAGTAGAAGAAGAGAACGGGTTCGCTGTGCGACTTGGATGGTGGCTTCCTGCGTCCCTCCGGTGATACATGCGCGCTGATCCGGCCAGGCTTTCTTTCGAGATCGAGGCCCGCGATGGCGACGCCCGCCGTGGCACGCTTCAGACGCCTCATGGCCCGGTAGCCACTCCCGCCTTCATCCCTCTCGCCACCAAAGGCAGCGTCCGAGGCCTGTCTTCGCGTGAAGTCGAGGGCATGGGCTTTCAGATGGTCCTCGGCAACACCTACCACCTGCTCGTGGCGCCCGGTCCGGACCGCATCCGCGAGGCCGGCGGCCTGCACGAGTTCATGGGCTGGGACAAGGCGATAATCACCGACTCCGGTGGATTCCAGGTCTTCTCGCTCGCCCACGGCGGAGTCGCCGAGGAGATCAAGGGAACCGGCCGGAAGATGCAGGGCCTGGCAAAGACTCTCGGCATTGAAGAGGAAGGGGTCCGCTTCCGGTCTTACAAGGACGGCACCCAACTGATGCTTTCGCCCGAAGAATCGATGTCGGTCCAGGCCGCGCTCGGTTCCGACATCGCCCTGGTGTTCGATGAATGCACTCCGTTCCACGCCGACCGCGAGTACACGGCGCGGTCCACCGAAAGGACCCACCGCTGGCTGCACCGCAGCCTCGACTGGCACAACGAGAAGGGGCCGGAGCGGCAAGCCGTCTTCGGGATCATCCAGGGCGGTACCTACGAGGACCTGCGGCTCGAATCCTGCGAGGCGGTGGCGGCCGCCGACGTCGACGGCATCGCGATCGGTGGCACACTCGGCCGCGACAAGGAAGAGATGGCCGCGGTCCTCGGTTTCACGGTCCCCGCGTTGCCCGTCGACTCTCCCAAGCACCTCCTCGGGATCGGCGAAGTCGACGACCTGATGCGCGGCATCGCCCTCGGCATCGACGTCTTCGACTGCGCCGTGCCGACCCGCCTCGCCCGCCACGGAATGGCTCTGGCCCCCCTGCCGGAGCAGCGATTCCGGATCGACCTGAGGAAGGGTTACATGGCGGGTGAACATTCCCCGATGGTCGAAGGCTGCCCCTGCGTCGGTTGCCAGGATTACGATCGCGACTACCTGAACTACATTTCACGTTCCGAGGAACTGACGGCGGTGAGGATCCTGGTCGAACACAACCTGACTTACATGGAGCGCCTGATGGCGGGGGCCCGTGATGCCATCTCGGCCGGAACCTATGGCGACTACGCCGGGGCCGTTCAGGGCGGTGCCGCTCCCTGGGAAGCCGCATGAGCGATCTGCTCGTCGGAGCCGAAGGGATTTCGAAGAAGTACCGGACCACGCAGGCCCTGAACGACCTCAACCTGGCCGTCCCCGAAGGGTCGGTCTGCGGGCTGCTCGGGCCGAACGGCTCCGGCAAGACGACGGCGATCCGGATCCTGCTCGGCCTGGCCCGGGCGGATTCCGGGACCGCCGAACTCCTCGGGACCCGCGTCGGCGGGACCGGGTTCAACCGTGTGGTGAGCTGCACCGGCTCCCTGATCGAAGGCCCCGCCCTCTACGGGAGGGCGACCGCCCGCCAGAACATGGACATCCAGGCGAGGGCCCGCGGATTGAGCGCGACCGAGGCCGGGGTCGACGACCTGCTCCGGCTCGTGGGCCTGTCCGACCGCGCCGACACGAACGCCCGCGGCTTCTCGCTCGGGATGAAACAGCGCCTCGGCCTGGCCATCTCGCTGGTCGGCAACCCGAAGCTGGTGATCCTCGACGAACCGACCAACGGACTCGATCCCTCCGGCATAGTCGAGATCCGGGAGCTGATCAAGGGCCTCCCGCAATCGGGCGTCACCGTGCTCGTTTCGTCCCACCTGCTTTCCGAAGTCCAGCTGATGTGCGACCGCGCGACGATCATCAACCACGGAACGGTGGTCGCCGAAGGATCGATGGACGAGATCCTCGGGCAGGCCGGGGGAGAAGGCAGTCACATGATCCGGGTCACTCCGGAAGAGGTTCCCAAGGCATACGAGGCCCTCTCAGATCTTGGCCTCGAGGTATTCCAGGCGGCCAACGGGGAACTGCTGGTCGACGGACCGGTCGAAGACGGTTCGCAGATCAACCTCGTGCTCGCCAATTCAGGTGTCTACGCCTCCGAGATCCGGAAGAACCAGCCCGACCTCGAGAAGGTCTTCATGTCGCTCACCCACGACCCGGACGCACCCGTCACCTGATGCGCGCCGAATTCCTGAAGATCAGGTCGATGCCGACGCCGATGTGGTGCCTGATCGCCCTCGGCGTCTGTTTCGTCCTCGGAATCGTGGCGGTCATCAAGTGGGGGGTCGGCGAAGGATCCGATGCGGCTGACGTCGCCATCGGCGTTCCATCCGTGATCGCGTCGATAATCTTCGGTGTGTGGATGATGGGCGTCGAGTTCGGCCAGAACACCCTGCGCCAGGCCCTCACCGCGGATCCCCGCCGAAGTCACCTGATCGTCAGCAAACTGGCAGTCACGATCTTCTGCGTGGCCGGCATCACGGCGTTCCTCTACTTGATCTCGATTCCCGCCTACGAACTGGCGTCGAGTGGCCACGACGGCTCGACCGACACGGAGGCCGTGTTCCGGGCCGGGCTCGCGGCGCTGGTCAACAACGTGGCCTATGCGATAGTCGGATTCGCCTTCGCCATGATCACGGCGAGCATGGCCGGTGGCATCACCATTGCCCTCGTCTTCGTCTTCGTGATCGACTCGGTCACGTCGATCGTCTCCTGGACCGAGGATTACGCGATGGGACCGGCCCTGACTTCCGTCACCGAGGAGATCACGGGCGTCCAGACCGAGATCTTCGGCGAAACCGCCGGGAGCATGAGCGCCCAGGACGTGGTTGTCGTGATTGCCTGGCTGGTCGGGCTGGTCGCACTGGGCAGCCTGCGCTTCATCCGCAGCGAAGTCAAGTAGCTTCGCGTGGATACGAGCCGGCGAAACCCTTACTGCGTGTTCTCGCGGATGTAGTCCTTGAGGTCGCTCGTGGCGCCGTTGACCGAGTTCTCGGTCCATTCGCGCACCTTGATCGACGCGGCACGGTCGGTGAGCGCGATCACGGCACCGGCAACGACGCCGGCGATCAGGACCAGAGCTACGAGGCCGAGCACAAACCGGGCGAAACGAGACATGAAAGATCGCTTCTTCAGCTTCGGCCGCGGAGGCGGGCTCTTGTAACGCGGCGGTGGCGGGGCCGGGCGGTGCGCCGTGCGTGAAGTGCGTTCCATCGGGCGGGTGGCGGTCTCGGCGCTGGGGAAGGATTCCGGGGTCCGGTCCTCGACGTCCTCGAGCGTGAGGGTGACGTCTTCACCCCGCAGGCCCCGTTCGAGTCCGTCGGCAAGTGCGCCGGCCGTTGCGAAACGCAGGTTCTTGTCGCCTTCGAGTGCACGCATCACGGAGGCACTTACGGTTTCCGGCACATCGTCGTTGTAGGTGCGGGGAGACAGCGGCTTCTCGTTCTGCTGGCGGATCGCGAGCTCGGCGAGGGACGAGCCTTCGTATGGCAGGCGGCCGGTGAGGAACTGGTAGAGCACGACGCCGAGTGCGTACACGTCAGTTGCCGGGGTCGCTTCTTCGCCACGAACCTGCTCGGGAGCCAGGTAAGCGGCTGTGCCGACCACTGAGCCTACCTGCGTGATGCGGGTCTGCTCGGCCGCCCGGGCGATGCCGAAGTCGGTCAGCTTGCAGGTCATGTCTGTGCCCTCGGAGCTCCCGGTGACCATCAGGTTGCCGGGCTTCACGTCGCGGTGGATGATGCCGTGCCGGTGCGCGTATTCGAGTCCCGCGCAGGCCTGGACCCCGATCTCGATGGTCGTCTCGGAGTCGAGCACGCCTTCGGCCTTCAGGATCTGGGCGCCCGAACGGCCTTCGACGCATTCCATGACGATGAAGTGGCGGCCGCTGTCGACGCCGGTGTCGTACACCTGGACGATGTTCGGGTGGATCAGCTTGGCGACTGCCAGGGCCTCCCGGCGGAATCGCGCGACGAAGCGGTCGTCGTCGGACAGGTGCTCGGCGAGAACCTTCACGGCCACGGTTCGCTCGAGGATGCGGTCCGTCGCCCGGTAGACATTGGACATGCCTCCGGAGCCGAGCTTGTCGCGAAGCTCGTATCTGTCGCCGAGGATGGTTGGGTTGGTCATGGT
>JBPPMI010000324.1:0-5220 GCA_051305975.1 Solirubrobacterales bacterium | reverse complement strand
TTCGGGTTCGTACCTACGCTGACCACTGTTCCTTTCAGCGGCGTCCCCGGGAGCGACCTCGGCAGCTCGTTGTCATTTTTCTTTTCTTCGGGCACGACGTATTCCTCTTCCGGCTCGGTGCCGAACGGGTAGGTATCGGCAGGAGGGTCCGATGTGTCGAGGGAAGGAGCGTCGTCCTGGGGTACGAAAGCGGTCTCGTCGGATTCGGGGGTCGATTCCGACGACGAGTCCTCGCTTCCGGCCGGGGCACCCAGGGCCGGGACCTCGGTTCCCGTTTCAGCCACTTCGTCGGCAAGCGGGGTCTCCGGCACGGCCGCCGCAACTCCGGGAACGGCAGTCGCCCCGGCGTTGCTCGAATCGCCGAGCGCGGGACCGAGCGCCACTCCGACCATCAGACCGAAGGCGAGCGCCATCAGGCCCATTGCAATCAGGTTGTCGCGGTTCGGAACCGGGACCCGGACCGGGAGCTTCCAGCTCGAGGCCTTCGCGTGGACTCTTTCGAGCCAGGATCTCAACCAGTCCTCCGGTCCTGCTCGATAACCCCGGTCACCGGTTCGCCTACCGGAGGCGCGGCCGGGGGTTCCGGCGATACCGGCCGTCCAGCCGGAACCGTCGGCATCGTGATCTGGCCGGCCACCGAGGGGCCGATGACCGTCCCCGTCTTCTCGTTCAGGTTGCGGCCGCAACGCCAGCAGTAGATGGCGCCGCGTGCGAACAGGGACCCGCAGCCGGAGCAGGCACCTGCCGCGCCGGCCTTCTCGAGGCGTGCCATTCGCTCGATCTCGGCAAGTTCGGCGTCGACCAGCTGGAGCTTGGCGGCCAAGCTCGCCAGCACGTCCAGCCGGAAGTAGTCACGGGCTGCCATCTCGTAAGCCGCCCCGCCGAGGTCCCACTGCAGCTCCGAGAATTGCTCTCGGAGGACATCGCGCCGCTCCTCCAGACGGGTCAGCGGCGCGGGCGCCACCGCCGGCTCTTCTTTCTTCTTTCCGGGGATGCTCAGGGCCATCGGGTCATCATCCGATCGTGACGCCGTTGCCGGAACCACCGCCGGGAGCCTTGTTGTCCTTGGGTGGCGCTTCGCCTGGCGTCTTGATGGTGGGCGGCAGCTTCTTCTGCTGCTCCTGGTACTCGTCACCGGTGGCCTCGTCGAGCGCCTGCAGCGCTTCGTCCGTGGCCTCGACGACCTCGTCCGGGTCCTGCACACCGCCATCGGTGAGGCTGTCGCCGCTCGAGGTGGTCTTTTCGGCCGTCTCGGTGCCCCCGCCGCTGGCAGCACCGGCACTGGCCGAGACTTCCACCACCTCGGCGTCCGGGAAGGTCGCGGCGAGCGGGGCCAGGGCCGACTCGGCGTCAGCTTTCGTGTCATAGACGCCGGAGTAGAGGACGTAGTTGCCGGCGGGCAGGCTGGCGTATTCATCCGAGTCGAGGGCCCCGACCTCGGTCGCTCCCTGGCCGAGCAGTTCGGCCTTCGCGGCTTCGACCGCGGTGCCGTCCGAACCTTCCTTGGGCAGGGTGGCCAGTTCGATGGTGAAACCCTCCTTGCCTTCGGGCCAGTCGGCCGTGAACTCGACCGTCGTCGTGGTGGTCGTGGTGTCGGTCGTGCTCCCGGCAGTGGTGGTCGGCACGCCAGTCGCGGCAATGACCGGGGCCGCGGCCTGCGACCCGCCGTCTCCGGTGCGACCAATCAGCACGCCCAGGATGAGGATCGCCGCCAGGCCGGCCAGGCCACAGGCGGCCATCAGCGGAGTCACTTCACGCTCGGGACGGTTGTCCGGCGGCGCTGGAGGCGCCGCGATCTGCGGGGGCTCCGGCGGGCCGGGGGTGTCAGTCTTCAGGTACTCGTCGTAGTCGACCCGGGGGCTGCCGCGCCGTTTGCCGCAGTTCAGGCAGTAACGCTGGTCGAGCGCCATCGGGTTACCGCAGCCCGTGCATCGTTCGGACTGTCCGGATGAAGGAACCGCAGGTGGTGTCTGGACTGTCATGGTTTCCCCTATTCGAGATTCACCGGTGGCGCGACGACTGTCACGTCCGCTCCGGTTGGATTTCCGATGAAAAAGATGTGGTACGTCGCCGGCTTGCCGTCGGTCTTCAGGTTGGCGATCTGGCCCCGCCCGGCCGCGACGATCTTGCCGCCCTTCCGTGCGATCGCGTACAGCACGATGTCGATTTGATCGATGTCCGACTTGTTGGTCACGGTGCCGACCGCCTCGATCCCCGAAGTCGGATCGGTAGTGAGCTTCGGCTCGCTCACTTCAATCTCGGGCAGGTCTCTCGGCAATTGCTTTGCCTCGCCCACAGTGACCTCTACCGACTTCGGCGGCGCAGTCGCGATTACCTGGTCGTTCACCCAGATCACCTCGCCCCCGGCAGCGACGACCGGGACCTGGATCAGAGAAGTCTCGACCCCGGCCGCATCGTTCCGGTAGACGGACTTGCCGTTCGCGCCCTTCACGTTCACCGAGATCTTGGCGTCGGCGAGACCGCCCTGGGAGTCGTTCTTCATGACGACCGCGACTGCGCTGCCGTTCACGTCAGTGAGCACTGTCTTCTCGACGATGTCGATCTGCTTGTTGGCGGCACCGATGTCGACCTTCTCGGTCTTCACCAGGTCCTCACCTTCGGCTTCCAGCTTCGCGCTCTTCGACTGGGTCGACTCGCAACCGGCCAGGAGCGCGATCGAAGCGAGAAATGCCAGCGCGGCGTAACCCGGGTTCATCCGAATCCACCGCCGATGTATTCCTTGGTGCGCTCGGCCAGCGGTGCCCCGAAGACCTGCCCCGCGGCACCGCACTCGACGAGGTCGCCGAGGTACATGAACGCCACCCGGTCGGCCACCCGCTCGGCCTGCTGGAGGTTGTGGGTGACGATCACGATCGCGATCTCCGAGCGAAGCCCGACGATCGTCTCTTCGATGATCGCTGTCGAGATCGGGTCGAGGGCCGAGCAGGGCTCGTCGAGCAGCAGGACCTCGGGTGAGACGGCCAGCGACCGGGCGATGCAGAGCCGCTGCTGCTGTCCGCCCGACAGTGCGAGAGCCGGGTGGTTCAGGTTCTTCGAGACTTCGCCCCAGAGCCCGGCGCGTTCGAGCGCGTCGACGACGATCGGCTCGAGCTCCTTCTTCCGCGGACGCTTGCTGCCGCGCTCGCGCAGTCCGTAGGCGACGTTGTCGAAGATGCTCATCGGGAAGGGGTTCGGCTGCTGGAAGAGCATCCCGACCCGCGCCCGGAGGTGGGTCACGTCGAAGGTGTCCACGTCCTCTTCGTCAAGCAGGATCTTTCCGGTGCGGCTGGCGGAAGGGGTCAGGTCCACCAGCCGGTTGAGGGACCGGAGGAAGGTGGTTTTGCCGCAGCCGGACGGCCCGATCAGGGCCAGCACCTCGCCGGAGTTCACTTCCAGCGAGACCTCGTTCACGGCCACCTTGCCGCCGTAGGCGATGACCAGCTTTTCGGTACGCATGCGCTCGTCGACCCACGCGAGATCCTCTTCCGGTTCCGGCATGTAGGCCGGCAGGTCCTCGAAGGCAGCCGCGCCGTTCGCACCGTTCGCCGTGTGGTCGGCTACCCGGATCGGCGGAGTCTCCGATTCGACGATGATCCTCCGCAGGGGAGGTACCGGCTCGTTTGCCGGGGGGTCTGTCTCGGTCAATGCCATTGGACTTTGCTCTTTCTGCCGATCATGCTCACGGCGAAGTTGAGGAGAATCACGATCATGAGCAGCACGAAGGCCGCCGCGTACGCCTTTTCGGGTGCGTTACCTTCGCCCGCCGGGGAGTTGTTGTAGACGTAGCTGGTCAGGGTGCTGCCGGTGCCCCGAAAGAGTCCGAACGGGCCTTCGCCCTCGGGGGTCAGCTGCATCGACGCGCCGAGCAGGATGACCACGATCGCCGTGTCGCCGGCGATCCGGCCCATGCCGAGCGTGGCACCGGTGGCGATCCCCGAACGGGCACTCGGGAACAGTACCCGCCGGATGGTCGTCGCTCGGTCCTTGCCGAGCGCGTAGGAGGCCTCCCGCACGTGCCGGGGGATCGTCATCAGAGCCTCGCGGGTGGCCCCGATAACGAGTGGCAGCGCGATCAGCGCCATCATCGTGCCGGCCGTGATGAACGAACGACCGAACACGGCCCCGCCCTCCGCCGTGAACGAGAAGACGCCGAGGAAGCTCTGCTGGAAGACGAGCAGGCCGAAGATCGCAAGAACTATCGAAGGAGTCCCGGCCACGATCTCCACTCCGGATTCGACGGCGCGGGCCAGGCCGGCGGGCCGGCCGTACTCGGTCAGCCAGACCGCTACCGCGACCCCGACCGGGACCGCGATGACGATCCCGATGAGGGTCAGGAGCAACGTTCCGAGGATCGGGTCGAGGAACCCGCCGGTCGACGACTGGTCGAGTGACGCCAACGGCTTCGTCGTGAGCATCTCGAGGTTGACGTACTGGATCCCCTTGTACGCCATGTAGCCGACTATCGAGACCGCTATGACGCAAAGCATGATCCCGGCGGCCCAGGCGAAGGCGAGGCCGACCCGGTCCATGATGCTCCACGAAGGCTCGATGTCTGCGGGGTCGAACCGCTTCGACGGCGGCAACGGCTCCACGTAATCCAGGTCCTCCGGTTCCAGATCATCAGGTTCCAGCCCGGCCACGGGCGTCTTGGTGCTCATCGCGCACCCAGCGTGTATTTGCTGAGGGACCTGCGGGCCGCCCAGCCGCCGAAGGAGAGAAAGGCGCTGGAGACGAGCAGGATGGCGGCGAAGGCGTACAGCGTCTGGCCGAACGGGACGACTGAGAGTCCCTCGGCGTTGTCGACGATGGTGGACGCCAATGGCCGGGCAGGTTCGAGGAAGAAGGTGAATCCGTCAAGCGGATTGGGCGCGAAGCCGACGGAACCGGCGACCATCGATAGCATGATCGCCTCGCCCAGTGCTCGGGCAGTCGCGAGTACCGCAGCGGCGACGATCGCGGGCCGGGCGGCGCGCACGGACACCGTCCACATGGCCCGCCAGCGATTGACTCCGAGGGCGGCCGCACCCTGGGTCCAGTTGGCCGGGACCGATCGCAGGGCGTCGACAATGATCGCGATCATGATCGGGATGATCATCACCGACAGGATCACGATGCCGACCAGGATGCTGGTGCCGTCGAGCTGGATCACGTAAGCCACGGATTCCTTGTCCGATTCAGAGATCAGGTGGGTCGCCACCCAGGGGACGACCACGAGGATGC
>JBPPMI010000323.1:0-5875 GCA_051305975.1 Solirubrobacterales bacterium | reverse complement strand
GCCAGGACGACCGGCGCCGGCAGCGTCTGGTCCGGGTCGTTTCGGTCTCGATCGCCGCGGCGGTCCTCACCATCGCGATGAAAACCGTCGCCTGGCTGTTGACCGACTCGGTCGGTCTCCTCTCCGACGCGGCCGAATCGGTGGTCAACCTGGTGGCGGCGCTGGTCGCCCTCGCCGTGATCCTGTGGTCGACCCGGCCTCCCGACGAAGACCACTCCTACGGTCACGAGAAGGCCGACTACCTCTCCGCCGGTTTCGAAGGCGCCCTGATCGTGCTTGCGGCAGCCACTATCGCGTACGCCGCGATCGGGCGGCTGATCGATCCAGTGGGGCTGACCGACGTCTGGGTGGGCCTGTCAGTGTCGGTGGCCGCCTCACTGGTCAACCTGGTGGTTGGCCGGTACCTGATCGCCACCGGCCGGGAAGAGACTTCGATGACGCTCGAGGCCGACGGGCGGCACCTGATGACCGACGTCTGGACCTCTGCAGGGGTGGTCGTCGGCGTAGCGCTGGTCTACCTCACCGGTTTCGAGCGGCTCGACCCGATAATCGCACTGCTCGTTGCCGCGAACATCGTGCGGACCGGGGTATCGCTCATGAGGGGATCGATGTCCGGGCTGATGGACAAGGCACTGCCCGATGATGAACTGCGCGCAGTGACCCGCATCCTCGACGCGCATGCCAGCGAGACCATCCAGTTCCACGCACTACGCACCCGGCGTGCCGGACGGAGGGCTTTCGTATCGGTCCATGTCCTGGTTCCAGGCAGCTGGACGGTCCAGCATGGACACGACTTCGCCGAGGGAATCGAAGAAGGGCTCCGGGAAGTGTTCGACCAGGTCACCGTCTTCACCCATCTCGAGCCGGTCGAGGACCCGCTCTCGTTCGAGGACGAATATCTCGACCGCGCCCCGGACCACCACCGCCCCCACGGCGAATAAGGATCGGGTCCTGACGTCTTGATCCGAGCTTCGCCCGGATCAAGGCGGCCAAGGCGACCGTCAGGTGCGACCCTTTTAGGGCTTTCTGAATGCTGCGAACGCCTGGGCGGTGTCGGCAAACGGGATCCAGGTGACGATGCCGCTGTCCTTGACCATGAAGAACCAGGCCATGTCATCGGTGCCGGCCAGTGATCCGTCTTCGGCCCACGTCCATTCGCGGGTGATGCGAAAGAGGACCCTGTCTCCGACGACTTCGGCCGAGTTGACGACGACGTTCTGCTGAACGCCGCCGGTCGACCGGTCGGCCCAGTCGCGGGCGGCAGCGATGCCCTGACGGAGACCCTTCATCGAATGTAGTTCGATCTCCGGGTCGAGGATCGCAGTGAAGGCCTCGAGATCCCGTTCGTTGAAGCTGCGGACGAACTCCCTGGCGACGGCTTCGCGGTTCCCCGTATCCATTCAGGCCTCGCAGGAAGGGTTCAGTCCGGGGTCAGGATCCGTGGCACTTCTTGTACTTCTTTCCGGAACCGCACCAGCAGGGATCGTTCCGGCCGATGTTCTCGCGATCGGTCTTCACCTTGGTAGCGGCTCCTCCGGTCGAGAGGGTCGAAGACGCACCGGCTGAAAAACCGACAGCGTTGCTCCGTCCGCCCGGCGTCTCGCCCTCGACTGCCGGCTCGGCGAGTGCCGAAGGCTGAGATTCAAGGGTGCCGCCGGAGTAATCGACATTCGTCGGCTCGTCCGCCGGCGGTGCGAAGGCACCCTCGGCCTCGGGTTCGATCTCGATCTCGACGTTGAAGACGAGCTTGCTGAACTCTTCCCAGATCGCGTTCATCAGCTCTGTGAACATCGAGAAGCCTTCGTTCTTGTACGCGACCAGCGGGTCGATCTGGGCGAACCCGCGGAGGTGGATGCCTTCACGCAGGTAGTCCATGTCGTAGAGGTGCTCGCGCCAGCGGTTGTCGATCACCTGCATCAGCAGGGTCCGCTCGAGGTAACGCATGACTTCGTCACCGAGCTCGGTCTCACGTTCGTCGTACGCCGCGTTGGCATCGTCGATCAGGTCAGCCTTCAGGCCTTCACGATCGACCGATTCGGGTGCCATGCCCTCGACGTCGATCGAGCAGGGCCAGATCAGGTGGAGCTGAGTGTCGAGTTCCGGCATGTCCCAGTCCTCGATCAGGTCGCCGGGGGTATATTCGTCGACCAGACGGCCGATGACGTTGCCCAGCTCGTCGCGGGCGATCTCGGACATGTCGCGGCCTTCGAGGATCTCGCCGCGGTATCTGTAGACGACGCGGCGCTGCTCGTTCATCACGTCGTCGTACTCGAGGACGCGCTTGCGGATCAGGAAGTTCTGTTCCTCGACCTTCTTCTGGGCGTTCTCGACGGTCTTGGTGAGCATCTTCGCTTCGAGCGGCATCTCTTCGCCGTCGTCGCCGACCGGACCGAGCCGGTCGAGGATCTTGTAGATGCGGTCACCGGCGAACAGCCGGATGACGTCATCTTCGGCCGAAAGGAAGAAACGGGAGGCCCCGGGGTCGCCCTGGCGGCCGGCGCGGCCACGCAGCTGGTTGTCGATGCGCCGTGACTCGTGGCGTTCAGTGCCGCAGATGAAGAGGCCTCCGAGTGCACGGACTTCTTCGCCATTCGTGCGGCATTCCTCTTCGTAACCAGCGGCGATCTTCTCGACTTCTTCCTTGTAACCCTCGTCCTCGGGGTTCAGCCCCTGCTTGACGACGTACGGGTGGGCCATGCCTTCGGGGTCTCCACCGAGCTTGATGTCGACACCACGTCCAGCCATGTTGGTCGCGATGGTCAGCGAACCCTTGCGCCCGGCCTGGGCGATCGTCTCGCCTTCCTTCTCGGCATATTCCGGCTTGGCGTTCAGGACTTCGTGCTCGATGCCCTGCCGCTTGAGCTCGTTCGAAATCATTTCGGAAGTTTCGACCGAGACGGTACCCACGAGGATCGGCTGTCCGGAGGCGTTCCGTTCGATCAGCTCGCGGATCAGGGCCTTCCACTTGCCTTCGCGGGTCTTGAAGATCTGGTCGTTCTGGTCGTCACGGGCCGTGGGCTTGTTGGTCGGGACCTCGACCACGGGCACCTTGTAGATCTTCATGAACTCGGTAGCTTCGGTCAGCGCGGTGCCGGTCATGCCGGAGAGCTTCTCGTAGAGCCGGAAGTAGTTCTGAAGGGTGATGGTCGCCAGGGTCTGGTTCTCCTCGCGGATGGCCACCCCTTCCTTGGCTTCGACGGCCTGGTGGAGGCCCTCCGACCAGCGGCGGCCTTCCAGGATGCGGCCGGTGAACTCGTCGATGATCATCACTTCGCCGTCGACCACGGCGTAGTCCTTGTCCTTCTTGTAGAGCGACTCCGCCTTGAGTGACTGGATCAGGTGGTTGACCAGGCCACCATTCTCGGCGAGGTAGAGGTTCTCGACGCCGACGAACTTCTCGGCGTTGCTCACACCACGCTCGGTCGGGGCGATCGTCTTGTGCTTCTCGTCGTACTCGTAGTCAAAGTCGGCGTCCGAGGTATCTTTCGATTCGCCCATCGACTTCAGCTTGGTCTTGGCGGGCACGCCCTCCAGCTGCTTCGCCATGCGGGCAAACGTGTAATAGGTCTGGGCGGCCTGCTCGGGGGCGCCGGAGATGATCAGGGGGGTCCGCGCCTCGTCGATGAGGATGTTGTCGACCTCGTCGACGATGGCGAAGTCATGGGTGCCCTGGACCTTCTGCTCGATCGTCGGTGCCATGTTGTCGCGCAGGTAGTCGAAGCCGAATTCAGAGTTGGTGCCATAAGTGATGTCGGCGGCGTACTTGGCGCGGCGCTCTTCCGGATCGTCGTCTTCCTGGATCCAGGCCACTTCGATTCCGAGGATGTCGTAGATCGGCTTCATCCAGAGCGCATCTCGCTTGGAGAGGTAATCGTTGACCGTGACCACGTGGACCGAGCCGCCGGCCAGCGTGTTCAGGACGATCGCCAGGGTGCTGGTCAGGGTCTTGCCCTCACCGGTCTTCATTTCGGCGATGGCGCCGTCATGGACGACCATGCCGCCGATCAGCTGGACGTCGTAGTGGCGCTGGCCGAGCGTGCGCCTGGCCGCCTCGCGGGTCAGGGCAAAGGTTTCCGGCAGGAGGTCGTCGAGCGATTCACCGCTGCGGGCACGCTCACGCAGGGAGTCCGCTTCTTCGAGCAGCTCGTCGTCCTCGAGGACTTCCATTTCTGGCTCGATCCGGTTGATCGAGTCGACGCGCTTCTGGTAGGACTTGAACTTGCGCCCTTCTCCGAGACGGAGAGCGCGATCGATTAGCTGTTTGGCCATGAATCAAGGTTAGCCGTTGACCGTAATCGGCACTTAACGGCACCCCTTCTTGACTTCCTCATTGCCACCCCGACGTGAACGGAGGCCCCTTGCGGGGCCCCCGTGATCACCTCACTTTTCGGTCCGGGCCCCGCGTGGAGTACCGGAACTTTTGTCAAAGACTCGCTGATGGCCCGCCCTGTGCGTGGCCTTGGCCTTCCGGGGGCCGGCCCTGTATCTGGTTTACGAGGTGCCGCGTGCGACTCCGCTTGCGTCGCTTCTCCCGGTGGCGCTTCACCTGGCGGCGCATGTCCTCCGCCAGCTCATGGATGGTGTGCATCATCTCGGGGGTGGCTTCGTGAGCATGCAGGGTGACTCCCTTCACATGAAGGGTCGCTTCGGCGACGAACTTGTCGGAGATCGCGGGATTGCGTTCCTCGGACACGACAACTTCGATGCGGGCCAACGGAGAGAGCTGCTGCCCGATCCGTTTGAACCGCTGGGCCACCTGCTCGCGCAAATCGTCAGTTACTTCGACGTTGCGACCACGAATATCGATTCGCATGGGACCTCCTAGCGGGTTTTCGTACCTTCAGCCGATAGTAGCCACCTGTCACGACGGCAACAAGGGTCTGGGTCAAACCTTTCGGAGACCTTTAGGGACGGTTGTCTAAACCCTCCGGGTGAAGGTGACCGCGAGTACCTGCGACGCTCCGCTCCCCCGCAGGGCTTTTGCGCAGGTGGCGAGGGTGGCGCCGGTCGTCACGACATCGTCGACCAGCAGCACGGTTCCTTCGTGTTTTCCCCGCGCTTCGATCACCGGCGGGTCGGCAAGCCGGTTGTTCCGGCCCTTGCCGCGTTGCCGCCCGTGCCCGATCCGGACCAGCGAACCGGACTCGACCGGCTGGCCGGTCCACCCGGCTAGCCGTCCGGCGAGATCCTCGGCAGTGTCGAATCCCCGCAACCGTCGGCGAATCCGTGCGGCGGGAACCGGAACCACGCAACCTGCGTCACCGGCACCCGGCGCCACCTCACTCATCCGGGACGCGATGAAGGGGCCCAGCCCGACCAGCCCGTCGAATTTGTAGGCGGCGAGTATCGAACGCCCGACCCCGCTGTGCGGGGCAACCGAGCGAATCCGCTCGATCCCCGGAATGTCAGGATCGAGGATGGGCCCGGAAAGGTCGAGATCGCGAACACAGCTCGCACACACTGAGCGATCGGGGTCGCAGGGTGAACGGCATGCTGCGCAGGTCGGGGGCACGAGGAGGCGGGCGAGGTTGGGGACCATGGCCCGAGCCTTGCCGGAGGATCGTTACCGGTCTACCCCGGGGGCGGACGAATTAGAAACAATTAATGGTTTCGTCCTTTCCGAGACTTCACAGTTCTGAATAACTGCATCCAAGTTGGTGTTTCCGATCTCAGTCAGAGACTCGGCAACTTGAGTAAAACCAACTTGGATGTCTCGAACAGCCAACCGGTCCATGCCAGTTGCCTTTCGGCGGCCTAGACGGCTACTCGGTGCCTGAACCCTCGCTGGCTGTCCCCTGCTTTGCCTGTGGGCCGGTCGACCGTCCATTGTTAATACGTGGGGTGGGGGTGGTCCCGCCCGGAGCTCCCGTGGTGA
>JBPPMI010000322.1:0-11366 GCA_051305975.1 Solirubrobacterales bacterium | reverse complement strand
GGGAACACCCCCACCCCACGTATTAACGGTGGACGGAAGGACCGGCCCACAGGCAAAGCCGGGGACAGCCAGCGAGGGTTCAGGCACCCTTTAGCCGTTTAGGCCGCCCGCAGGTACTGGCATGGACCGGTCAGCTGGTCGAGACATCCAAGTTGGTTTTACTCTCGTTGCCGAGTCTCTGGCTGAAACCGGAAACACCAACTTGGATGCAGTCATCCAGAACTCAGCGAGGCTCGAACAGGGCGCAACCATTCTTTACTTCGAATGCGCCCGCCAGCGCGGTGGACCGATACCAGGACGGCCTGTTGCCCCGAGCCACCGCGAAGCTCGTTCCTTAACGAACAAAACTGCCGGACCAAGGGGGAGGGGTGGCCCGACAGTTGTTGTTCGTTACTTCTTGAAAAAGCGAACCCGCCGAGGCAGTCTGGGGGAGATCCCCGGCGGGTTCATGTGTCTCGTCCGCTTACAAAGATAGGTCGGGGGCTTAAAATGCCCCTAAAGCGTTGCTAACGGTTTCTTAGGCGTTTGCGTATCAAGGGGGAGCCGGACGCTGAACATGGCTCCACCGCTGGGCGAATCGCCAACTTCGGCGGTTCCGCCGTGGCCTTTGGCGATCGCATCGACGATCGCCAGGCCGAGGCCGGTCCCGATGGTCGCGGCGCGGTCTCCGGGGCCGGTATTTCGCACGAAACGGTCGAAGATGTGGGGCCAGAGATCCTCGGGCACGCCGGGTCCGTCGTCGGCCACGGTGAGCACGGCCTGGTGGTTCTGCCGGTCGATCTCGGTAGCGACGGTGATCGTCGTTCCCGGCGGGGTGTGGCGCACGGCATTGTCGACCAGGTTGACGATGACCCGGTGGAGGTCGTCGGCTGTGCCTTCGAGGATCACGGGCTCCCGGGCGTCCAGTGCGATCCGGTGACTTTCGGAGAGAGGTGTCACTTCTTCCACGGCGTCCTCGGCGATCCCGGAGAGGTCGCATTCCGTCTTTTCCTGGGTGCGCCCGGCGTCGGCGCGGGCGAGGATCTGGAGGTCGGCGACTAGCCGTCGCATGCGCTGCGACGAGCGGAGCGCCGATTCGACGCTTTCGAGTTCGAGCTCGCGTCCCTGTTTCGTAAGTGAGATCTCGAGCAGTTCGAGATTGGCCAGCACGCTGGTCAGCGGGGTGCGCAGCTCGTGGGATGCGTCGGCCACGAATTCCCGTTGCCGGGCCATCGATTGCTCTCGTTCGGCGCGAGCCAGCGACAGCTCGTGGAGCATCTCGTTGAAGGTCGTGGTCAATTCTCCGACTTCGTCGTTCCTGTCGGGATTGTCGAGGGTGACCCCGGGATCCCTGGTCCTCGCGATCTCCCCGGCGGCTGAGGTCAGGTTGGAGATCGGTCGCATCGCCCGCCGGGACAGGACGACTCCGGCCAGGGCGGCCAGGAGGGTCGCGCCGAGGGTGCCGGCGAGCACGGAGATCCAGATTCGGTTGACCGACGCTTCGAGGCGGTCGATCGGCCGGGCGACACGTACGTATCCGATCGTCTGGCCGCTTCCGGGCGGATATTCATAGGGCACGGTGGCGACCTGGTAGCTGCCGACCTCGGTGATCTTCTTGGTGCTGATCGGGCCGAGGCTGGGCGTGTCCTTGAGCCGGACGGTGTCGCCGGTGGCGATGATGCTGACGTCGGCGGGGTTGTTGACGTTCTGGAGGATCGGCGCCATCTCGCTGAACGGGGTGTAGCCCGGGGTGAGGATTCCCGAGCCACGGATGTCCCGTACCAGGTCATCCGCGGCGGTCTCGGTGTCCGCGGCATAGTTGTCGCGCACCTGCGAAGAGGTCAGCTGGCCGACGGCCACTCCGAACGCGACGAGGATGATGAAAGTGAGCCCGGAGGAGACCGCGGCGAGTTTCCAGCGGATTGGCCAGCGCGACGGCCACTTCCGGGATTGGCGCATCTTCGAGATCAAGGGGTCAAGCCTTGATTACGTAGCCGGCCCCGCGCTTGGTGTGGAGGATGCGCGGCTCGCCGCCCTCTTCCAGTTTCCGGCGGAGGTTGGAGATGAAGACGTCGATCGTGTTCGTTTCATCCAGTGGGTCGTATCCCCAGACCTCTTCCAGCAGACGTTCCCGCGAGATGACCAGTCGCTGGTTCCTCATCAGGTACTCGAGCAACTCGAATTCGCGCTTGGTGAGCTCGATCTCGCGATCACCGCGCAGGGCTTCCTGCGAATCGGGATTCAGGCGGAGGTCGCCGACCGTGATCAACGCCGAGCCGCGCGGGGGGTGGCGGCGGAGCAGGGCGCGGATCCGGGCGAGGAGCTCGGTGCGCTCGAACGGCTTGACCAGGTAGTCGTCGGCGCCGGTGTCGAGTCCGGTGACCCGGTCGGACGTTTCGGCCCGCGCGGTCAGCATGAGTATCGGCATCTCGGAGTCCTCGCGCAGCTTCGTGCAGACCTCGAGGCCGTCCATTCCGGGAAGGCCGAGGTCGAGGACGACGAGGTCGGGCACGAATTCGCGGCTCGTTTCGAGCCCTTCGGGGCCGTCGCCGGCGGCCCGAACTTCGTACCCCTCGGCCCGTAGCGTCCGTCGGAGGACGTCGACGATGTCGGCATCGTCTTCAATGACAAGGATGCGCCCACCGGTATCTCCTTCGGTTCCCATCCGGGAATCATAAAGATCGAGCTAGGCTTTTCCTAAAGATCCGGCTTTCGTGGGTGCCGTATTTCCCTTGAGGGAAGGTGTCCGGGCCTGCTCGTTGAACAAAAGAGTCATGTTCGTACGCACATCCCGGCGCGGTTCAAAAGGCCGTCCGGCAAAGAGCACCTCGAAGCAGAACAAGAAGAAGACCCCGAAGAAGATCGAGAAGGTGAAGGAGCCGCTCCAGCAGCGGCATCTCGACCTGATCGGGCTCGGCTGCGTGCTGCTCGGGATCTACCTCGTCTTCGTGCTCTATTTCGGCTGGGATGGCGGCCGGCTCGGTTCGGGCCTCTCGGGCGGCCTCCAGTACATGATCGGCCTGGTCGCCTACGCGATCCCGGTCGGACTGTTCGTTCTCGCTGCGATCCTCATCTTCAACCCGGCGCTGCCGACCACCCGTCCCATCCGGACCGGTGCCGCCTTCCTGCTGGGCGGACTGCTGCTGGCATTCGCCGCCGGCACGCTCGGACTCGGCGGCTCACGGCCCGAGACGATGCACTACTTCGACACCGGCTGGTTCCCCGACCACGGCGGTGTCATCGGCGAGTCGGCGTACTGGCTCACGGCGACTCTGCTCCAGCCGTTCGGTGCTCACCTGATCGCCGTTTTCGCACTGGTTGCCGGTCTGCTCCTCCTGACCGGTTCGACGGTGGCCGCCGTCCTGACCCGTAGTGGGTCGGCGGTGAAGAAGGCCGGCACGGCTTCGGCCGGTGCCACGAGGGTCCTCACCCGTACCGCGAACCGGAATGAAGACGACGCGACAGCAGTGATCGACGCCGAAGAGGAACTGACCGCACCGCTCCTGCCCGACCAGGACGAGATATTCGCTTCGATTCCCGATCAGGAGCCGGATACCGCCGAACTGCCCCGGGACATGTCGCCGGTGGAGATCGACATCTGGGCCGAGGAGGGCGGAGAACCGACGATTTCCGACAAGACCGAGAAGCTCGAATCGATCGAGATCTTCGCCATGGCGAGCGACGCCGCGCCCGGTGGTGCCGCAGCGGTCACGGCCGAGCCCGGCGCCGCGGAAACCGGAAGCGGCGGCGGCTGGAGCGGCGACGGGGATGAGGACGGGGACGGACCCGGGACCTTCACCGACGACTTCGACGAAGAGCTGGCCGACCTCGAAGAAGAGTTCGACGTGCCGGAAGTGGAACTTGAGCAGACCGAAGCGGTCGAACTGGAGGGCGCCGAAGAGACACCGGATGAACGGGCAGCCTCGATCCAGGCCACGGACAGCTCGACCCAGCTCGAGCTGACGCCGATGGGTGAAAAGCGCGGCGCTACCACTGCCGCGATGGTCAAATACCGCAAGCCGACCCTGAAGGTCCTCGACAAGGGGTCCAAGGACGCCGGCCCCGACCTCGTCGAGCAGAAGGAACTGGCCCGCAAGCTGGTCGAGACGCTCGGCCACTTCGGGGTCGAGGCCCGGATCGTCGGGGTCGTCTCCGGCCCGCACGTTTCCCGTTTCGAACTCCAGCTGGCGCCCGGAACCAAGGTGAAGAAGGTTTCCGAGCTTTCCAACGACCTCGCTTACGCCCTCGCTTCCACCGACATCCGCATCCTGGCACCGATTCCGGGCAAGCAGGCCGTCGGGGTCGAGGTACCGAACGCGAGCCGCAAGATGGTCAAGCTCGGCGACATCTACTCGAAGCCTTCCGAGAAGGCCTCGCCCCTGGTGGCCTGGCTCGGCAAGGGCATCGACGGCAAGGCCGTGAGCACCGATCTCGCGACGATGCCGCACGTGCTGGTCGCCGGTACCACCGGATCCGGCAAGTCAGGCTGCGTCAACGCGATCCTCAGTTCGATCCTGATGCATTCCTCGCCCAACGAAGTGCGGCTGGTCCTGGTCGACCCGAAGCAGGTCGAGCTAAACCACTACGAGGCGGTGCCGCACCTGCTGACCCCCGTGGTCACCAACCCCAAGCTCGCCGCGAACGTGCTTCAGAACCTGATCGCCGAGATGGAGACCCGGTACGGCCTGATGAAGGCAGCCCGGGCCAGGAAAATCAGCGAGTACAACGCCATCCAGGAGAAACTCGGTGAGCCGAAACTCCCTCACATCCTTTGCGTGATCGACGAGCTTGCCGACCTCATGATGGTTGCGCCGGCCGACGTCGAGGCATCGATCATCCGTCTGGCCCAGAAGTCGCGTGCCACAGGCATCCACCTCGTACTGGCGACCCAGCGCCCTTCGACCGACATCATCACCGGCACGATCAAGGTCAACATCCCGTCCCGCATCGCCTTCGCCGTGTCCTCGCAGACTGACTCCCGCGTGATCCTCGACCAGGGTGGGGCGGAAGCACTGCTCGGCCAGGGCGACATGCTCTTCCGCGGACCCGGCACCTCGAAACTGAACCGGATCCAGGGCGCTTTCGTCTCCGAAGAGGAGATCG
This sequence comes from Solirubrobacterales bacterium, assembly GCA_051305975.1. Taxonomy (GTDB): domain Bacteria; phylum Actinomycetota; class Thermoleophilia; order Solirubrobacterales; family 70-9; genus 67-14. The sequence continues at coordinate 6,284 of JBPPMI010000322.1, read as the reverse complement.
CCCGGATCACCGACTTCTGGTCCGACCAGGGCGACCCCGAATTCGCGGAGGAGCTTCTCGCCGAAGCCGCTCCGGCCAAGGAGGAAGCTGCTGACGGTGACTTCGACCCCGACCAGGACGACCTGCTCGACGAAGCCATCCAGCTCGTGGTCGACACCGAGACCGCTTCGGTCTCCATGATCCAGCGCCGCCTGCGGGTCGGGTACACCCGGGCCGGCCGACTCGTCGACATGCTCGAGAGGCGCGGCGTCATCTCCGGCTACGAAGGTTCGAAGCCGCGCCAGGTCCTGATCACGGCGGCCGATCTGCCGAGGGTCCTCGGCCGGGGCCAGAACTTCGGTGACACTGACGAAGTCGACGCGGTCACCCCCGGCGACTCCGTCGAGCCGATGCTCGACTCCTCGCCCGCCGAAGACGCCTGACGCCGACGGGGCCCTGACGGTAGGGTCGGGTCCGTGGCCACGTCAGAAAAGAGCAAGCCGGTCCGGGCCGGCGTTCTCGTCACCGGCACCGAAGTGCTCACCGCCACCATCGTCGACCGGAACGGACCCTGGCTCTCCGAGCAGATGACCGCGATCGGGATCGAGCTGGCCGAGATCCTGATCGTCGCCGACCATCCCGACGACGTCTTGAACGCATTGCGGCACATGGCCGGCATCGGCCTCGACCTGATCGTCACCACCGGTGGTCTCGGACCCACCGCCGACGACCTGACCGCCGAGGTCGTCGGGGAGTTCACCGGCCGGAAGCTCGTCCTGGACCAGGACATGGAAGACAAGATCGCGGCGATCCTCGACCGGTTCGTCAAGGCATCTCCCGTGAAACTCGCGCCTGCCGGTCTCAACGCCGCCAACCGCAAGCAGGCGATGGTTCCCGAAGGTGCCGTGCCGCTCGATCCGGTAGGCACCGCACCCGGGCTGGTAGTGCCGGGACCGGACGGCATGGTCGTGCTGGTGCTGCCCGGTCCGCCGCGCGAACTCCAGCCGATGTGGAAGACCGCGCTGGAGGAACCGCTGATCAAGGCGGTCACCGACCGGGCGACGCATCTCAACTTCTACCGCCTCCGCATGTTCGGGACCCCCGAGTCCGAGTTGGCTCTCACTCTCCGGGAGATCGAGGACGAGGGAGTCGACGTCTCCCGGCTCGAAGTCACCACCTGCCTCCGGAAGGGCGAGGTCGAGATCGACGTGCGTTACCGCGACGATGCCGCCGGGACCGCGGACGAACTCCGGGAGGCACTGAAGCGGCGCCACGAGAGGACCCTGTTCAGCCTCGACGGCATGACCATCGACACCATCGTCGCCGGGCTGCTCAAGGGTCGCCGCCTGGGCCTTGCCGAATCCTGCAGCGCCGGCCTGCTCGCGGCCCGGATCACCGACGTGCCGGGTGCCTCCGAATACTTTGCCGGTGGGGTCGTCTCGTACTCGAACGAAGCCAAGCGGGACCTGCTCGGGGTCGACCAGGCCCTGCTCGACCGGTACGGGGCGGTTTCCCCCGAAGTCGCGAAGGCGATGGCCGAGGGGGCCCTGGAACGCTTCGACGCCGACGTGGCCCTCTCGATCACCGGGATCGCCGGACCCGGGGGCGGCACCGAAGACAAGCCGGTCGGTTACGTCTGCTTCCATGCGCTCACCGCCGACGGTGATTCCAGCGAGCTCTCCCCGGTGATTCCCGGCGGGCGCAGCGACATCCGGGAGCGTTCCGCCCTGGTCGCGTTGCACCTCCTGCGGCGCCTCCTGGGCTGACAGTTCGGTCCGGTTGCCGGATCCGTAACTGAATCGTCACGGTCATGGCGGTCCGAATGCGCTGCACAGGCCTACTTTTCAGTTCTCCGTCCGAGGCGATATTTACCGTCCGACCGGAAGGACATACTGCTTCGACTACGAACATGTGTTCGTACGGTTGTTTTGAATGCTTCCTTTTAGAGAAACGAGTGCGGCCGCTGTGGGCCGCGGCGAGGTGACTTACATGAGCGAGAGACCAGACAACGACATGGGTGCCGGCACCGACAAGGAGATCAAGGCCCGTACGGCCGCTCTCGACGCCGCGAAGAGCCAGATCGAGAAGCAGTTCGGCGCCGGCTCGCTGATGAAGCTCGGCGACCAGGGTGCCCTGGACATCGAATCGATCTCCACCGGCGCGCTGCCGCTGGACATCGCGCTGGGTGTGGGCGGCATTCCCCGGGGCCGGATCGTCGAGATCTTCGGCCCGGAGTCCTCGGGCAAGACCACGCTGGTCTACCACATCATCGCCGAGGCCCAGAAGCGCGGCGGCGTCTGCGCCTTCGTCGACGCCGAGCACGCGATCGACCCGGTGTACGCCCGTCGCATCGGCGTCAATACCGACGAACTGCTGATCTCCCAGCCGGACTACGGCGAGCAGGCGCTCGAGATCGTCGACGTCCTGACCCGCTCCGGCGCGGTCGACGTGGTTGCGGTCGACTCGGTCGCCGCACTGACCCCGCGGGCCGAGCTCGAGGGCCAGATGGGCGACGTAACCGTCGGCCTCCAGGCGCGGCTGATGTCGCAGGCACTCAGGAAGCTGGCCGGCAACCTGAACCGGGCGAACACCGTCTGCCTGTTCACCAACCAGATCCGCGAGAAGATCGGCGTGTCGTTCGGTTCGCCCGAGACGCAGCCCGGTGGACGCGCACTCAAGTTCTACTCGTCGCAGCGGCTCGACATCCGCCGCATCGAGACCCTCAAGGACGGCACCGAAGCGGTAGCCAACCGGGTCCGGGTCAAGGTTGTGAAGAACAAGGTTGCGGCACCGTTCAAGCAGGCCGAGTTCGACATCGAATACGGCCAGGGCATCTCCCGCGAGGGCAGTCTGATCGACCTGGGCATCGACCACGACCTGGTCCAGAAGTCCGGCTCCTTCTTCTCCTACGGCGATACCCGCCTCGGGCAGGGCCGCAGCAACTCGAAGCAGTTCCTGGCCGAGAACCCGGACATCTCCCTCGAGATTGAAACCCGGATCCTCAGTTCGCTCGGCATCACCCGCGACGGATCGTCCATCGAAGTGGTCGCCGACCCCGAAGCTGACGGTGGCAAGGACGCACCCGTGGCGATCGTCGAAGACACTCCGGCCGAGGAGAAGCAGGCTGCCTAGGCGGTCAGGGAACACATGAGTGACGAAGTCCTGGCGAAAGCGCTGGGGGCGATCGGGCGCAAGGAGCGCACGGTCGCCGAAATGCGGACATGGCTGGCGGAACGCGAGATCGAACCGGACGAGATCGACCGGGTCGTCAACTTCCTGATCGAGAACGAGGCCCTGAACGACCGCAAGTTCGCTTTCGAGTTCACCTCGGACAAACGCGAGATCTCGGGGTGGGGCCAGACCCGCATCCGGGAGACGCTGAGGAAACGCGGCATGCCCGAGGAACTGATCCGTGAAGCCCTGGCCGGGGACACGGGGGAGAGCGAAGTCGACCGGGCGGCCCGTCTGCTCGATGAACGTGAAGCTGACCTGAGCGACGACCGTGGCAGGAGCCGGGCGCTCGGACTGCTCTCACGGCGCGGCTACTCCGCGGAAGAGGCGTACGCGGCAATCCGCAGGTTTGATTCCGCCGCCTGAGAAGTCCACCGGCAAAGCAGGGCGGTCAGTACCTTTAAAAGACCCCCATGGAACTCAGATCTTTCATCCCCGCATGGCTCCGGTCCGAACCGGCTGAGCCGAAGGCCCGGGTGGAGAACGGAAACGGTTCCACCGGCGCCCCGGAGACCAACGGCCAGGCGCACGGACCCACCGCCATTCCCGGCGGTGGGGCCGGAGCGCAGGCGGCCCAGGCGGAGCTCAGGGCCCGCCGTGAAGAGATCATCCGGATGGAGGAACGGGCCCTCCGCGAACTCGAGTCCGCCCAGACCCGGCTGCGTGAGGCTGATCGGCGCGGTGACCTGCTCACGGCACGCGAAGAGAAGGTCATCGAAGCCGAAGCCATGGTCGCCGATACCCGTGAGCGGCAACTGGACGAGCTGGAACGGATCGCGGGACTCTCGCAGGCCCAGGCCCGCAGAGTGCTGTTGAAAGAGGTCGAGGCGGACGCGGCCCACCAGGCCGGCCTGACCATCAAACGGATCGAAGACGAAGCCAAGCTCGAATCCGAGCGCCGTGCGCGGGGCATCCTTGCGGTCGCGATGCAGCGCCTCGCATCGAACCAGTCGATCGAAGGCAACACCCACTCGATACATCTGCCTTCCGAAGACATGAAGGGCCGCATCATCGGCAAGGACGGCCGGAACATCCGCGCCCTCGAAAACCTGACCGGGGTCGACATCATCATCGACGAGACCCCGGAAACCGTCGTGCTCTCCAGCTTCGACGGAATACGCCGGGAAGTCGCCCGCCTGACCCTCGAGAAACTGATCGCGGATGGGCGGATTCACCCGGCCTCCTGCGAAGCGGCGTTCGAGGAATCCGAGGCCGAACTCGACGACTTCATGGTCGAAGCAGCGGAATCGGCGCTCCTCGAGGCCCGCGTCACCGGCGTCCATCCGGAACTCGTACGGTTGCTCGGCCGCCTGCGTTTCCGGACCAGCTACAGCCAGAACGTGCTCGCCCACCTGGTCGAGTCGTCACAGCTGGCGGCGATGATGGCGGCCGAGCTCGGCGCTTCGGTCGAAGTCGCCCGCCGCGCCGCCCTGCTGCATGACATCGGCAAGGCCGTCAGCCACGAAGTCGAAGGAACCCACGCATCGGTCGGCGCGAGGCTGGCCCGCCGGTACGACGAGATCGACGCGATCACCCACGCGATCGAAGCCCACCACAACGAGATCGAGCCGGTCACGGTCGAAGCCGTGATCGTGCAGGCGGCCGATGCCCTCTCCGGTGCCCGTCCGGGAGCCCGGGGCGATTCGCTCGAGCAGTACGTGACCCGGCTCGGTGACCTCGAGGAGATAGCACTCCGCCAGGACGGCGTCAAGAAGGTCTACGCAATGCAGGCCGGCCGCGAGATCCGGGTGATCGTCGACCCCGGACAGGTCGATGACCGCGCCGTGGCGGTCATTTCGCACGAAATCGCATCGGCCATCGAACGGGAGATGGAATACCCCGGCCAGATCAAAATCACGGTCATCCGCGAACTCCGGGCCACGAAGATAGCTCGGTAGGCAAACCCTCCCGGAACGAGGGCGGGCCTGACGTCTGCTTCCACGCTTCGCGCGAAAGGCAGGCGGCGAGACCCTTAGGTAGGATTCCTGCCGATGGAAATTCAGACAGTTCTCATGATCTTCGGATTCGGACTTGCCGCGCTCGCCGTGATCGTCACGATCGTCGGCATGCGGTCCGAGAGCTTCCCGAGCCGGGGTGCCCTGTTCGGGATCCTTGGCTTCGCGGTCCTCATGGTGGCCGGCACCACGACCTACGCGGTCAAGGAAGCGCAGCACGAGCAGCATGAGCGTGAACACGGCGAAATTGCCGAAGGCGAAGAAGCCTCCGTTCCGGTCGTCGTTCCCGCCCGCTCCTAGAAGGCCTGAGCCTCAGGGTCTCGCCACTGCCCGTTCCTGATCCGGACGCACGCCGCACCGGTAACCTCGTCATCGATGAAACAGTTCCACCTCACGACCTTCGGTTGCCAGATGAACGCTCACGATTCCGAGCGGATGAAAGGCATGCTGAACTCGCTCGGATACGAGGAGGCCGAAGAGCGCGGGGACGCGGACCTGATCCTCTTCAACACCTGTTCGATCCGCGAGAACGCCGACAACCGTTTCATCTCGCACCTCGGTGAGGCGAAACGCCTGAAGACCGAGGATCCCGCGCGGATAGTCGGAGTCGGCGGCTGCTGGGCCCAGTCGGTAAAGGACGAGGTCTTTCGACGCTTTCCGTTCGTCGATGTCGCGTTCGGTCCCGGGCAGATCCACCGCCTCGCCGAATTCCTGAACTCCGATTCACTGACCGCGCAGGGGTACTTCGAGTTCGAGGAGTTCTCCGGCGACCTGCCGTCGCACCGGGAACGGCAGTTCCAGGGCTGGCTCCAGATATCGCAGGGCTGCAACTGCGCCTGCTCCTACTGCATAGTGCCGAGCACCCGCGGTCGCGAAGAGAGCCGGGACCCTGACGTGCTGGTCGCCGAGGCCGAACGCCAGGCCTCCGAAGGCGTGATCGAACTGACCCTGCTCGGCCAGAACGTCAACAGTTACGGACGGGACCTTCCGAAGGCGACCCGGATCCGTTTCTCCGACCTGCTCCGGCGGATGGACCAGGTCGATGGCATCAAGCGCGTCCGGTACACCAGCCCGCACCCCAAGGACATGCGAGAAGACGTGATCGAGGCGCATGCTGAA
>JBPPMI010000321.1:0-9522 GCA_051305975.1 Solirubrobacterales bacterium | reverse complement strand
TCGGCGTGCTCCCGGACCGACTCGAAATCCGGCGGCAACGAGAGCCGCTCGCCGAGGTGTTCAGCGTCTTCGTCGGTGGTGAATCCGGGGCCGATCGTCGCCAGCTCGAACAGGACTCCCCCGGGCTCCCGGAAGTAGACCGCCCAGAAGTAGAAACGGTCGATTACCGGGGTCGCGTGGAGTCCGGCCGCGGTGACCTTCTCCTGCCACTCCTCGTGCTGGTCGATTGGCGAGGCCCAGGCAATGTGGTGGACGGTGCCTGCGCCGGGGATGCCGCGGTCATCCGGCGGCGGGTCGAGCTGGTAGGTGCCGGAGCGTTCGTCGCCCGCCCGCTGCCAGAGGCCTTCGTCCAGCTTCTCGAAGCCGAGAACGTCGCCCAGCACCTGCTCGGTGAAATCCTGGTTGCCGGAATAGACCCGCACGCCCTGGAAGCCCTGGATCGCGAACTCGGGCGGGATCTCCTTGTGCCGGGGGACCAGCAGGGGCTCGTCGCCGGCGTAGACCTGGAACTCGTGGTCGAGTCCTTCGGGATCAGTGAAGCTGAGCGAATCGCCTTCGAGTGTCGTCGCGGTTCCCGCAGTCTCGAGCCGTTCCTTCCAGAAGGCGAGCGCTTCGGCAGAGGGCAGGCGCCACAGGATCCGGTGGATCATTCCGGCGCCGGCCCGGCCCGGGCGCGCGCCGGGGTACTCGAAGAAAGTCAGGTCGAAACCGGGGCTGCCCTTCTCATCCCCGTAGAACAGGTGGTAGACGGACGGGTCATCCTGGTTGACTGTCTTCTTGACCATGCGCATGCCGAGCAGCCCGGCATAGAACTCCACATTGCCGGGAGCATCGCCGGTGATGCAGGAAATGTGATGGACACCCTCAAGCCGTAGATCGCTCATGAATCAACCTTAGAAGGTCGGTCAAGCAGCGGGCCGAAGCGAGATGTAGCATCCGGCACATGGGCATACTCAAAGCTGAACGCACGGTCGAAATCAACGCACCCAAGGCGAGGTGCTACGAAATCATCTCCGACCTGGAGAACTCGCCGAAATGGCAGGAGTCCATGGTTTCGGCCAAGGTCCTCGAGACCGGCGCGGACGGCAAGGCGTCACTCGTCGAGATCAAATCCGACGCGAAGGTCCGCGAGGTCACTTCCCACATCGCCTTCGAGTACCAGCCGGAAGACGGCATGACCTGGGAACAGAAGAAGGGCGACCTCAAGTGGCTGAACGGCTCCTGGGCCCTCGAGGACCTCGGTGACGACAGGACCCGCGCCACCTATGCCCTCGAAGCCGACACCGGCCGCATGCTCGGCCTGCTGATCAAGGGCCCGGTCCAGGACAAGGTCAAGGACATGCTGACCAAGGACGCGGCCGAAGGCCTGAAGAAGTACGCCGAGTCCTAGGCCAGCGGGCCGTAGGTGTCCGGCCTCCTCGTTTCCAGGAACGGGAACAGTTCCAGCCAGTCTTTCCTCTGCTCCAGGTCCAGGTCGGCAATCAGGACTGCCGGTCGGTCCCTCGGGGCTTGAGCCAGCACCCGGCCGTACGGGTCGGAGATGAATGACGAGCCGTAGAAGGTGAGTGGCCCTTCGGTCCCGATCCGGTTGATCGTGACCATGAAGGTGCCGTTGGCGATCCCGTTGCCGACGATGACCCGTTCCCACAGCGGCTCGGTGTCGAAGTCCGGATGGTCGGGTTCGGATCCGATCGCGGTCGGATAGACGATCACCTCGGCCCCGCCCAGCGAGTAGGCGCGGGCGAGCTCGGGGAACCACTGGTCCCAGCAGGTCGGGAAGCCGAAGCGGGCATCGCCGACCCGGATCACCGGATAACCGGTGTCGCCCGGCCGGAAGTACTTGTCTTCGTAGTAACCAGCGGTTACCGGGATGTGGAGCTTGCGGGTCCGGGCGACGAGTTCGCCTTCGGGCGAGACGCAGATCGCGGTGTTGAAGCCCATGCCGCCGTCCTCGGCTTCCTCGTAGAGCGACGCGTGGACGTACACGCGTTCCGACCTCGCGAGCCGGGTCGCGAACTCGGTGGTGGAACCACCGGGGATCGTCTCGGTCATGCCGCTCGCTTCCTCCATTGCGTCGGGCGTGATCGCGAAGTAGGGCGACAGCGTCAGCTCCTGGAGGCAGACCAGCTCCGCCCCTTTCTGCGCGGCGATCGAGATACCCTCGGACAGCGCCTCCCGATGGGCGACCGGATCCGGGTTCCAGGCCTGTTGGACCGCGGCGATCCGGAAAGGCGGGCGCTCCGTGTGGTTCACCCGCGCCATCGATTCGGGCGTGACACCGGTCGCGTCGATCACTTCGTAACTGGAACTCATCGGTTTCGCCTTCCTTTCACGGGCTCATGCCTCAGCCGGGATCTGTTGGGTGATGCAGTGGATGCCTCCGCCGCCGAGGGCCAGGACCCGCGCGTCGACCCCGACCACTTCGTGTCCGGGATACAGGTCGGAGAGACGGCCGAGCGCTTCGTCGTCCATGTCCGGGTCCACCCCGCCGATCGGCACTATCAACGCGCCATTCGCGATGTAGAAGTTCATGTAAGGGACGACGACGGACTCGCCATCTTCCCGTTCGATCCGCGGTAGCAGTTCGAACTCGACCGTCTCGATATCCGCCTCGGCAAGTCGCCGCACGTTCTCCCGCGTGTTCTCCCAGTTCGGATCGCCCTCCTCAACGGTCTGGAGCAGCGCCCTGCCCGGCTCGATGAAAGCACAGATGTTGTCGACGTGGCCGTCCGTGTCGGCATCCTCGAGCAGTCCCTGGCCGAGCCAGACGATCCGGTCGGCACCGAGTGCGCCGCGCAGCACCGCTTCGATGCCGCCGCGGTCCATGTCCGGATTGCGGGTCGGGGCCAGCAGGCACTGCTCGGTGGTGACGAGCAGCCCCTCGCCGTCGACGGCGATCGAGCCGCCTTCGAGGATCATGTCTTCGTTCAGCCGCTCGATACCGAGGTGATCGAGGACCGTGGCCGAAACAGCGTTGTCGTTGTCGTACGGCTCGAAGGCCATGCCCCAGGCGTTGAAGCTGAAGTCGATCCCGGCCCTGCGGCCACCCTCGTAAGTGACGACGATCGGCCCCGAATCGCGGATCCACGAATCGTCGACCGGCACTGCCAGCACCTCGACGTCGTCATCGGGCACCCGCCGGCGGGCGTCTTCGGCCTGCGAAGGATCGGCGAGAACGAGTACGGGTTCGAACTGGCTGATCGCCTCGATCACGGTGGCGTGGGTGTCTCGCGCCTCTTCGATCGTGGTCCCGCGCCACGCTTCCTCGCGCTGGGGCCAGGCCACCAGAGTGCGGTCATGGGGGGACCATTCGGCCGGCATGCGGATCGGATCCGGGGCGGTTGAATCCATGCGCCGAGTCTAGACCCGCTTTACGTTCGAAGTGAGCGGCGGTAATCTCCCCCGACTTACCGCACCGAACCAGGGAGACCCATGACTTTCCGAACCGTTTCAGATTTCCGCCGTACCCTTGCCGCCTTCGCCTGCGCCGCCGTGATGGCGCTCGGCCTCGGCGTGGTCGCCGGATCCGGCACCGCATCAGCCGCCCAGTCCTCAGCCAAAAAATCAGGCGTGATCAAGGGCAACCCGACGAACAAGCGCCTTGCCACCGAGTTCCTGCATCTGCTGGAGAACGAAGACAAGCCCGGCCTGAAGCGTTTCCTCGACCCCGACTTCATCCTCCAGCGTGACACGGAGTACCTGAACAAACAGGAGTACCTGGCAAACCCCGCCGTCGTCGAGGCATTCAAGGTGCGGAACATCATCGTGATCCGCAAGGGCACCACGAGGGTCGTCCGCTTCGAAGCGAACACCTCCCAGCTGATCAACGGTGTTCCCGTCGAGGGTGGCTGGGTCCCCCGCCTCTCGACTTTCGTCAAGGAGAAGAAGAGCGGAGCCTGGCGCCTGGTCGCCCACGCGAACTTCTCGGTTCCCGCCAAGACCAGCTGATTCCGCGCCACATCTGAAAGTCGAAGACCCCGCCGAGGCGGGGTCTTCTTTTTGCCCGGTGGAACGGGCAAACCTCTAAGTGGAGCTGAGGGGAATCGAACCCCTGACCTCCGCCATGCCATGGCGGCGCTCTGCCAGCTGAGCTACAGCCCCGAAGTGCAACGGCCGCGCATTTTACAGCGAATGGAACGAGGGGCTTTGCGGCGTGCTGCCGCTCGCTCAGGCGGCGGTGGTGGACTGCGACGGTGCGGGGTCGAGATCGAGGTCGATGCGGGGTGCTTCGTGCCAGAGCTCTTCGAGATCGAAGCGTTCGCGGGCTTCGGCCGTGAAGATGTGGACGACGGTGTCGAGGTAGTCCATGACCGTCCAGCCGACGTCGCCCGAGCGGTCGGGGTTCACCGGCAGCAGCGAGTCCTCCTTCTTGAGGCGCACATGGATCTCTTCGGCGATGGCGTCGGCCATCCGCTCGTTCCGGGCGGTGGCGATCACCAGAAAATCGGTGTAGGTGACGAGTTCGCGCATGTCGAGTGCGACGATTTCCTCGCCCAGCTTGCCGTCAATGAATCCGGCGATCTTTTCGGTCAATTCCTGGCTAGTCATTCCCATGCGTGTCCTCATTCTCGATCATTTGCGCCACACTTGCGGGCAGCAGGTGCCCGACCGGCTCCCCATCGGCGATTGCCCGGCGGATCGCACTCGACGAGAGGTCCACTTCGGGCATCTCGAGGAATTCGACCCTGTCCCCCGCTCCAAGCGCCGAGAACGTGGATTCCACGTCCTCACGGTTCACTCCGGCCCGGGGTGCCACCGCCACTCTGGCCAGTTCGAGAATCCGCTGCGGCCGATGCCAACTGCCGAAGTCTTTCGCGGCATCGGCACCCATCAGCAAGTGGATCTCGGTGTCAGGGTCACGGTCGGCAATCGCTTCAAGCGTGTCACACGTGTAGGACGGACCTTCCCGCTCGACTTCGACCGGCGAGACTTCGACCCCGTCGAGACCCGAGAACGCAGCCTCGGCAAGCCGCAGCCTGGCCGCGGCACCGGGATCGCTCGGGGACTCCTTGTGGTAGGCGTCACCGGTCGGCACCACGATCACCCGGCCGAGGTCGAGCTGGTGCATCGCAACTTCGACCACTTCGATGTGAGCCCGGTGCGGCGGATTGAACGAGGACCCGAAGAGTCCGAGTCGCTTTTCAGCCACGTACCTGGCCGTCGCCCCTGCCTACGTACTTGAAGGTGGTGAGCTCACGCAGGCCGATCGGTCCGCGGGCGTGGAGCTTCTGCGTCGAGACGCCGATCTCGGCTCCCATACCGAACTCGAACCCATCGGTGAAGCGGGTCGAAGCATTGATGTAAACCGCGGCAGCATCGACGTTCTCGGCGAAAACATCCGCCGCCTGCGTGTTTTCGGTGACTATCGCCTCGGAGTGCCCGCTGCCGTGCCGGTTCACGTGTTCGATCGCGGCGTCCAGGTCGTCGACCACGGCAACAGCCAGCTTGAGGTCGAGGAATTCGGTGTCCCAGTCGTCGTGGACGGCCAGCCCGACCTCGGTGCCACCGGCGTTCTCGCGGACTCGCTCGTCACCCACCAGCTCCACTCCGGCCCCGGCCAGCTGCTCGAGAGCAGGCGGCAGGAAGGCCGCGGCGACCTGGCTGTCGACCAGCAGGGTCTCGGCCGCGTTGCAGACTCCGGGACGGCTCACCTTCGAGTTGAAGGCGATCGCCTGGGCCATCGAGAGGTCGGCATCGGCATGAACGTAGACGTGGCAGTTGCCCGACGCGGCGTACAGCACGGGAACGGTCGCGACTTCCTTCAGGGCGTTCTTCAGGCCTTCGCCTCCGCGCGGGATGAGCAGGTCGACCACGTCCTCCTGGGTCGCGAGTCCGGCGAGGGCATCGCGCCCGCCACCGGTCGAGAGCACAACGGAATCGGCGGGCAGGCCGGCTTCAGCGAGGCCGTCACGGACCACGGCGGCGAGGGCCCCGTTGGTCCGCTCGGCATAGCTCGAACCTCGCAGCAGGATCGCGTTGCCACTCTTGATGGTCAGGGCGGCACAGTCGATGGTCACGTTCGGGCGCGCTTCATAGACCACGGCGATCACGCCGAGCGGCACCCGGATCTTCTTCAGGTCGAGACCGTTGTCGAGCGTGCCGGACTCGAGTTCTTCGCCGACGGGATCGTCGAGGGAAGCGACTTCGCGGGTGCCGGCGGCCATGGCCTCGATCCGGTCGGCGGTGAGAGTCAGGCGATCGACGAGCGCGCTGGTCAGGCCCTGGGCCCGCTCGTCGCTCAGGTCCTCGGCGTTGGCGGCGAGGATCGAGTCGGTACTTTCGGTAAGTCCGGCCGCGATTGCTTCGAGGGCACGGTTCTTCGATTCGGTCGACGCCGAGGCCAGGGTACGCGCAGCGGCCTTGGCAGCGGCGGTATCGGCGACGATGTCGGAAAGGGTTGCATCCATGGGCAAAGCGTACCGACACTCAGGTGGCCACCATCCAAGTCGCACAGCGAACCTGACATTTCGTCCTGCTGAGCGAAGCGACTCGGATGCCTTACTTCAGGACGAAGTAATCCCTGTGGACCAGCTCTTCCGAGGCCTGCGGCATCAGTTCCAGGACGTCCTTGCTCTTCATGCCCTTGATCCGGTCGGCTTCTACGGCCGAGTAGTTGGCGATGCCTTTGCCGATCACGACGCCTGACGCCACTACCTCGATCGCGTCGCCCGCCTCGAAGCGCCCTTCGACCGCTGTTACTCCGACCGGCAGCAGGCTCGAGCCGCTCTCGCTGAGGACACGCGCCGCCCCGTCGTCGACCACGATCCGGCCGGTCGCGGGCTTCGCGTATTTGAGCCACTGCTTGAAACCGGATTGCGGGCGTTGCCGGGCGGGGAACGAGGTCCCGGTCTCCTCACCTGCCGCTGCCTTCCGCAGGGAGCCGTCAACGGTGCCGTTGCATATCCTCACTTCGATGCCCGAGCCGGAGGCCATCTCAGCCGCGGCAACCTTGCTGCGCATGCCGCCGCTACCGAAGACCGAGGTGCGGTCCCCGATGTCCATCCCGGCGAGCTGGCTGAAGTCGTCGACCCGGCCGATCAGTTCGGCATCGGGGTCCGAGCCGGGATCGGCGGTGTAAACGCCGTCGGTGTTGGTCAGCAGCACCAGCAGGCGCGCCTCGAGCATGATCGCGACCTGCGCCGCGAGGAAGTCGTTGTCGCCGAAGGTGATCTCGTCGGTTGCCACGGTGTCGTTCTCGTTGATGACCGGCACCACACCCCACTCCACCAGACGGCGCAGGGTCTGGCGGGCATTCAGGTAGCTGGCGCGGCTGGCGACGTCCGAAGCGGTCAGCAGGACCTGGGCGGCGGCGGCCTGCCCCTCCTGGAGCCTCGATTCGTACTCGCGGTAGAGCGAGCCCTGTCCGACCGCGGAGGCCGCCTGGAGCTCGTCGATCAGACGCGGCCTCGCTTCGAGACCGAGCAGCCGGATTCCGGTCGCGATCGATCCGGAGGTGACCATGACGAGGGGCTCACCCGCACGGCGCAGCCCGGCCGCCTGGGCACAGACGGAATCGAGCACGTCGGTGCGAAGCCCACCGTCGTCGGCAGCGACTATCGAAGAGCCGAGTTTTACCACCAGGGTCATGAGTTCCTAGTAAAGCTCAAACTCGTACTCGCCCACCTTTATTTCGTCTCCGGGCTCGAATCCCGCCCTTTTCAGCTCGGCCATCACGCCCATTTCGATCATTCTCGTCTCGAGATAGCCCAGGGCCTCTTCGTTGTTCATGTCGAACCGGTCGAAGAGCACTTCGACGCCATGTCCGTGCACGCGGAACGAGCCTTCGTCCTCCTTCTCGACCGAGTAGCCGCCTTCGCCCTTCGGGCGGTAGGTCAGGTGTTCCGCCTCGAAATCGACGTCTATGCCCTCTTCCCCCCGCCTGGCCGGCACCTTCACTTCCTTCGGGACGAAGCGGACGATCGCCTCGGTCAGCTCGGCCAGGCCAGCGCCCGTCGCCGAAGACACCGGAAGGATGCCGAGCACCGAGTCGCCGACCGTCGCTTCCCAGTCGGCCACCTGGCCGGCCGTGTCGGCGGCGGTCCAGAGGTCGGACTTCGAGAGCACGAGGAGTTCGGGAAGGTCCTCGAGGCCGGTCTCGTGGGCGGCGAGCTCGGCCCGGACCGTCCGGTAGTTCTCGAGCGGCTCGCCCTGGGAGGGTGCGAGCTCGACCACGTGGACCAGCATCGCGCAACGCTCGACGTGCGCCAGGAACTCGTGGCCGAGCCCGGCGCCGTCCGCTGCGCCTTCGATCAACCCGGGAATGTCAGCCAGCACTACCTGGCGATCGTCGGCATCGATGGTTCCCAGCACTGGCTCGAGCGTGGTGAACGGGTAGTCGGCCACCTTCGGGTCGGCCCGGGTCAGCCGGCTGAGGAGAGAGGACTTGCCGGCATTGGGCAACCCGATCAGGCCGGCGTCGGCCAGCAGCTTCAGTCGCAGTTCGATCCAGCCGGACTCACCGGCTGTGCCCTTCTCGGCGAACCTGGGCGCCTGGCGGACGGATGTGGTGAAGCGGCGGTTGCCATGCCCACCGCGCCCGCCTCGCGCGAGGACCGCGGTCTGGCCGTCTTCGACCAGGTCGATCACGTCACCGGCGACCGAGACCGCCTGCGTGCCGGGCGGGACCCGGATCACGAGGTCGTCGCCGCGGGCACCCTGCTTGTTCGAGCCTTCGCCGTGGTTGCCACGCTTTGCGCGGAAATGCTTCGAGCGCAATGCGCCCAGGTCGCGACGTGATGAATCGCAGAGCAGGATCACGCCGCCGCCGTGGCCGCCATCACCTCCATCGGGCCCGCCGCGCGGCACGTGTGCCTCCCGCCGGAATCCGATCACGCCGTCGCCACCACCGCCGGCTTCGACGTAGATCTTGGCCTTGTCGTAGAGCACCTGGCAAGAGTACGTTGAATGCTTCTGGAACGGATCCTTCCGAAATAGCGGGCCCATGCGTTCCAGAACGAGAGAGGCCCGCTTTCGCGGGCCTCTCGGTACATCCGGGTTCTGTGTTCGCTACTCGGCTTCGGCGACCGAGATCACGCGGCCGCGGCGGCCGGGCTTGAACTCGACCTTTCCTGCGCGCGGGGCGAAAATAGTGTGGTCGCGGCCGATTCCGACGCCGTCTCCGGGCCAGAACTGGGTGCCGCGCTGGCGGACGATGATCTCGCCACCGTTCACGGCTTCACCGGCGAAAACCTTGACCCCGAGCATCTTGGGGTTCGAGTCACGACCGTTCCGTGAGGAACCAAGACCTTTCTTGTGAGCCATTAGTTGTCGTCCTCCTTCTTCGCCGCAGGCTTCTTCGCTGCAGGCTTCTTGGCCGCAGGCTTCTTCGCCGCAGGCTTCTTGGCGGCAGGCTTTTTCGCGGCTGCCGGCTTCTTTTCGTTCGCAGGCTTCTTCGCCGCCGGCTTCTTCGCCGGTGCCTTCTCTGCCGGAGCTTCCTTCGTCGTGTCGGCGGTCTCGGCCTTTGGCTCGTCCTTCTTGGCGGCGGCCTTCTTCGGCGCTGCCTTCTTCCCGCTTCCTCCGAGG
>JBPPMI010000320.1:0-11130 GCA_051305975.1 Solirubrobacterales bacterium | reverse complement strand
CAAGGTGATGCCGACGATCAGCGACCGTTGCCAGCGCTTCGACTTCCAGCGGCCTTCGATGGAGCAGCTGTCCGAAGTGCTGAACCGGGTCGCCGTGGCCGAGTCGATAGAGATCGACCAGCCCGCCGTCTCGATGATCGGCCGCTCGGCTTCCGGAAGCTTCCGCGATGCCCTCGGCACGCTCGACCAGCTGGTCGCCTACAGCGGCAAGACGATCGAACTCGATGAAGTGCTGGAACTGCTCGGCGCCGCGGACGCCGACCTGCTTTTCGGCGTGGTCGACGCGATCGTCGCCTCCGACCCCAAGGCCGTGCTCGCCCAGGTCGAGACGATGGCCCAGAGTGGCCGGGATCCCGCCCGTTTCGCCCGGGACATGCTCGGCCACCTGCGGGTCCTGCTGGTCACCCAGACCACGGGCGAGATCCCCGAGGCCCTCGCCGTGACCGCTTCCGACGCGCCGCGCCTCGCCGCCCAGGCGGGCGCCATCGGCCCGGCCACCCTGATCCGGACTATCGACGAACTCGCCGCTGCGCTCACCACCATTCGCGAAGGCGACGAAGCCCGTCTGGCCGTCGAGGTGGCGCTGCTGAAGGCCGCGCGGCCGGACCTCGATCCCGGTGCCGAAGGCCTGATGCGGCGGATCGAGAAGCTCGAGCGCTCGGGCGTGCCGGTTCCCGCCGCGGCTCCGCCCGTATCCCAGCCGCCGGCAGCCGCCGAACCACCGACGGAATCGCTTGACCCGGGACCGGAACCCGACGACCCCGGTCCGGGCCACCAGCATGAGACCGTGGTGGAAGCCTCCGCCCCGGTGGAGCCGGACCCCGAACCCGCACCGGCCACCGATGACCTCGACCTCGAAAAGGTCAACCAGCTCTGGCCGACCGTCCTCGAAGCCCTGCGCGCCTCCGGGTCCGGCCCGACCGCTTCCTACTTCGAAGGCACGCGGCCGATCGGTGCCGGTGCCGGCAAGGTCGAGATTGGGTTCCCGCCGGAAGCATCTTTCAATCGCAGGAACGCCGAGAAGCCGGACCGGCGCGAGCAGCTGGTCGCGGCGCTCCTCACGGTTACCGGCGAGAAGCTCGAGGTCGCTTTCGGTGACCTCGAGGGGTCGGCCCCCGAGGGCGAAGAGTTCGGGGGCGGCAGCGACACGGTCGGCGAAGACGAGTTCGTCGAGAAGGTCAAATCGGAATTCAACGCAGAGGAGGTCATCTAGTGGCACGTAAAGGAATGGGCGGCATGGGCGGAGGAATGGACATGCAGGCCTTGCTCAAGCAGGCCCAGCAGATGCAGACCGACATGGTGCAGGCGCAGGAAGCCCTGAAGGACGAAGAGGTTGAAGCCAGCGCCGGTGGCGGCATGGTCAAGGTGAAGATCACCGGGGACCTCGTCATCAAGGACGTGAAGATCGACCCCGATGCGGTCGACCCGGAAGACGTGGACATGCTCGCGGACATGGTGCAGGCCGCGGTCAACGAAGCGATTCGTTCCGCCCAGGAGCTGGCCGCCTCGAAGATGCCCGACATGCCGGGCATGCCAGGAATGGGCGGCCCTGGCCTCCCCGGTGGATGAGCGAAGGTCCCGCACCCCTCAGCCGCCTCACCGCCGAGCTCTCCCAGCTGCCCGGCATCGGGCGGCGCACGGCGCAGCGCCTCGCTTTCCACATCCTGCGGAGCGATGATGCAGCGGTCCGCAGCCTGTCCGAGGCGATCATCGAGGTCAAGGAGAAGGTCGGCCTCTGCGAAATCTGTTTCAACCTCGCCGAGGGTCCGCAGTGCCGTATATGCGAGGACCACTCCCGTGACGAGGCGCTGATCTGCGTGGTCGAAGAACCGGCCGATGTGATTCCGATCGAGCGCACGCACGAATACCGCGGGCGCTACCACGTGCTCGGCGGCGCCCTGTCACCGATCGACGGCATCGACGAGGGCGACCTGAGAATCGCCGAACTGCGCCAGCGGGTCGCCGCCGGCGGTATCACCGAGGTGATCCTCGCGACCAACCCGACCACCACCGGAGAGGCGACGGCTATCCACATCGCCGACCTGCTCCGGAGTCAGGTCAACGTGACCCGCCTGGCGGCCGGACTACCGGTCGGAGCGGACCTGGAGCACGCCGACGAAGTTACCCTGGGCAGAGCTATGACAGGACGATCCACCCTGAGCTAGGGCTTCGGGCTTCTCAGCAAAGCAACTTGCCGGCAACGGGCGAGCAGGGTCCCGTCCCGGCTCCAGAGTTCTCCGTCTTCGCTGAAATGCCCGTCGTGTCCTTCGTCGGTCACCAGGCGAACCAGCACCCAGTCGGGGGATTCCGCACCCGGCACCGGCAGTTCACGCGGGAAGTGGACAGTGTATTCGAGCGTCGGGGCGAAGACTTGTTCCGTCAGGGTCACGAACGGGGCCGGGAACCAGACGTCGAGCATCGCGGCGGCAAGCACCGCGGTCATCGGCTGCTCGTCCTTCAATTTCATCCAGCCGCCGGTTTCGGCCCTGGGTCCGCCACCGAACGCTTCGCCGCCGATCACCGGCACGGCGCGATACTGGGTGAAGACCGCGACCGGCGCCTTGGCGGTGTCCAGCTCCAGGCCGCCTTCGGGCGAAGGGACGGACGGCATCTTCGTGTGGTTGAAGGAGGGGCCGTTCCGCTCGGCCGAGAAGACCGCCATCGCCTTGGCCTCGGTGTCGCCGTCCTGGATGAGGCGGGCGGAGATGAAGGTGGTCGCATGACCCTGCTTCTCGACCTTGACTTCAACTTCTGCCTCGCCGATCGACGGGGCACTCAGGAAGTGGACGGAGAGCGAGCGCGGCGGCTGGACTCTTGCGCCTTCGGTAAGTTCGGCCACCTTTTCGCTCATCGCCTGAAGCATCAGCGCGGCGACGTAGCCACCGTTGGGGCCGGGCCCGATCCACCAGCGGTCGTTCAGTTCCACCCGGTACCGCCCGGGGGCAATTTCTTTGGCAGTTGTGTCGGTCTCGAAGTCGGTCATGGGCGTCCGGCCATTCTTTCGCGGATGCAGGCCGCGCCGCTTGACCGTGCTCACACTGAGCACGAATGGAGGCTTTTCGTATCCTCAGTCATCCATGCCGGAACGAGACGACATAGTCGTGATGAAGTTCGGCGGCACCTCGGTTGCCGGACCGGAAGAGATCAAGCGGGCCGCCCGTCGGATCGTCGCTGCCCGCGAGGCCGGGAACCGCGTCGTCGCGGTGCTTTCCGCCCGGGGCAAGTCGACTGACGAGCTGGTCGCCGCGGCCTTCGAGATCTCGGACCGTCCGGACCCCCGCGAGATGGACATGCTGCTTTCGACCGGCGAGCGGATTTCATGCGCGCTGGCCTCGATGGCGATCAACGACATGGGCCACAAGGCGGTGTCGCTCACGGGTTCGCAGGCCGGGATCGTCACCGACTCTTCACACACGAAGGCCCGCATCATCGACGTGCGTGCGGACCGCATCCGGGAGACCCTGGACAAGGAGCAGATCGTGCTCGTTGCCGGTTTTCAGGGTGTCTCGACCGACAGCCGTGACGTGACCACCCTGGGCCGTGGTGGCTCGGACACGACCGCGGTCGCCATTGCGGCGGCGCTCGGCGCGTCCGAATGCGAGATCTACACCGACGTGACCGGCGTCTTCAGCGCCGATCCCCGGATCGTCCCCGACGCCCGCAAGCTACCCGTCGTCTCCTACGAGGAGATGCTCGAGATGTCGGCCTCCGGCGCCAAGGTCCTCCAGCTCAGGTCAGTCGAGTACGCCCGCAACTACAACGTCCCGATCCATTGCCGCAGCAGCCGCGAAGACGTCCCCGGTACCCTCGTACTCTCCGAAAGCGAAACCATGGAACGACCGATAATCACAGCAGTGACCCACTCCGACGACGAGTCCCGCGTCACCGTCGTCGGCGTCCGCGACGAACCCGGAATCGCCGGACGGATCTTCACCGCCCTGGCCGACAACAACATCAACGTCGACGTGATCATCCAGAACGAACCGGTCGGGGACGACGCCCTGGCCGACCTCTCCTTCACCGTCGACCGCGACGATCTGCCGCTGGCCGTGGACACGATCGCCGAGCTCGGCGACATCAGCAATTCGGTCCGCACCGACGAACGCATCGGCAAGGTGTCCCTCGTCGGTGCCGGCATGCGCAGCAATCCCGGTGTAGCCGCCAAGGTCTTCGAGGTGCTCGGGGAAAATCGCATCAACATCGAGATGATCTCCACTTCTCCCATCAAGATCTCCTGCGTGATCCCGGCGGATGACGTACCGGAAGCCGTGCGCAAACTCCACGCCGCCTTCGACCTGGGCGAGAACGCGATAGTCAGGGAAGACCCGACCGGAGAGCACCGCCCCGCGGTCCCCGGATCATGAGCGGGTCATACAGAGTCGGAGTCCTCGGCGCGACCGGGGCGGTCGGTTCGACCATCCTTGAGATCCTCTCCGCGCGCGATTTCCCGGCGAGCGAAGTCGTGCCGTTCGCGTCCGCGCGGTCGGAGGGCAAAGAACTCGCGTTTGGCGATTCGACCATCACCTGCGTCGTGCCAACTAACGAATCGATCCAGGGGATAGACATCCTGATCTCGTCGGCTGGTGGTTCGGTCAGTGCCGAATGGGCACCGAAGTTCGCCGAGGTCGGCGCGGTCGTGGTTGACAACACCAGCTACTGGCGCATGCATGAAGACGTGCCGCTGGTCGTCGCCGGAGTGAACGACGAAGCCGCGGAGAATCACAACGGCATCGTCGCCAATCCGAATTGCACCACGATGGTGATGATGATGGCCCTCGCGCCGATCCACCGTGCCGCCGGACTCGAACGCCTCGTCATCTCGACCTACCAGGCGGTCTCCGGCACCGGCAACCTCGCGATCGAAGAACTGAAGACCCAGTCGAAGGCCGCTCTGGCCGGCGACCCGGTCCCCGAGCCCGCCGTCTACCCGCACCAGGTCGCATTCAACGTGCTGCCCCAGGTCGAGAACTTCAAGGACGGGGACGACTACACCACCGAGGAACGCAAGGTGATGGCCGAGACCCGGAAGATCCTCGGCTTCGGAGACGAAGTCGGCATCTCCGCGACCTGCGCCAGGGTACCGGTGATCAGCGGCCATTCCGAGTCGATCAACGTCCAGACCGGGGAAGACCTCAGCCCCGAGGCCTGCCGTGAACTCCTGACCGACGCAGTTGGCGTGAAGGTGGCCGACGACCCGGCGAACGCGATCTACCCGATGGCGATCGACGGAGCCGGATCAGACGACGTCCTGGTCGGCCGGATCCGCCGCGACCCGAGCCACGAACGCTGCCTGAACCTGTGGCTGGTCGGAGACAACCTGCGTAAGGGAGCAGCCCTGAACGCAATCCAGGTGGCAGAGCTCCTGATCAAGAACGACTGGCTCAGCCAGAGCTGACCAAAGCACCCTCGATCAGGGCCATGTCGTGGCCGTAAATGGCCTCGCTTTCTTTCGATTCACAGCGCCACTCGTGATGAGGCCTGCGCCACGCTGCCCGGATGAGTGGCCAGGTGGAAACGACGAAGACGATCCTTCGGCTGGCGGAGAACCAGCATGGAGTGGATCACGGCCACGTAATAGCCGCGAGGCGCCCCGCTTCTGCGCTTCCTAGTCGCCGAAGTCCTCTGCGATATCCGCGATTCGCTCGTATAGCGCCTGGAAGAATTCGCTCCTCGTGACCACTGCGTGGACTCGGCCCTCGGTGGCAATCGGGACCACCATCACCCGGTGGTGGAGGAAGGTCTCGGCCAGCTGGGTGTCGGCGTAGTCGTCCTCGACCAGGACCGGGTCGGTCGTGAGGTATCGCTGGACGGCTTCTTCCTGGCTGCCGATGCGGCGCTCGATCGTCTCGTCGAGCGAGCGGCGAATCATGCGGGCCGACATCAGGGTGCCGACGTAGCCGGGGAACACCGCGGTCATGAACTCGCGTTCGCCGAACAGGCCGGCGTAGTTGCCGTCCTCGTCGACCACGGGCAGTGCGGGCAGGCCGGACTGGATCACCCGCCGGGCGGCGTAACCGACAGGATCGGAGGTGATGAGAGGCTTTACCTCCCGGATGATTGCTCGGACTATGTGATCAGCCAAGGTAGCTCGTTCCCGTTAGTACCGCAGGAGAATGTACGCCGTTGCGAGAATCGTTGAGACGAGGGTCACCGGCAGGCCGATCTTCAGGAACTGGAAGAACGAAAGGGGATGGCCCGCGCGGTCGGCCAGGCCGGCCGCCGCGACGTTGGCTGCGGCGGAGACCATGGTGAGGTTGCCGCCGAAACAGGCGCCCAGTGAGAGGGCCCACCAGTAGGCCTGATCGGAGGAGTCGGTCTGGATCTCCGAGACCACCGGGATCATCGCCGTGGTCAGGGGGATGTTGTCGATGATCCCGCCGATGATCGACGAGGTCCAGATGATCGAGACCAGCTCCGCGTCGCGGTTGCCGTCGGTCACTGCCTTCATCGCGTCGGCGACGTGTTCGATCGCCCCGGTCGCCTCGAGGGCACCGACCATCACGAACAGGCCGATGAAGAAGAAGAGGGTGGTCCACTCGATCTTCTCGAGGGCCTCCTCGATCGGGATCTTCGTCACCGCGAGCCCGACCGCGGCACCCGACAGGGCGATCGTGGCGGGTTCGACGTGGATGTACTGGTGGAGGAAGAACAGGATGATCGTGCCGATGAGGACCGGCAGGGTCCGCTTCAGTTCCTTCGGATCGGAGATCGACCCCTTCGCATCCAGTTCCATCACGTACTTCCGGTTGACCGGATCGACCTGGAGCTGTTTTCGGAAGAGAAAGTAGAGCCCGACCGTCACCACCGAGAGGATCGCGACGACCCCGGGGGCGTTGTTGATCAGGAAGTCGTTGAAGCTCAGGCCGGCCGCGTCGCCAATCAGGATGTTCGGTGGATCACCGATCAGGGTCGCGGCACCGCCGATGTTGGCCGCCATGATCTCGACCATGATCAGGGGCATAGGGCTGATGTCGAGCGTGTCGGCCAGCAGGAAGGTGATCGGCACGATCAACAGGATCGTCGTGAGGTTGTCGAGGAACCCCGAAAGGATAGTGACCGTCGCCGACATCATCACCACGAGCACGAAGGGCCGGCCGCCCGAGATCTGGCCGGCGCGGACCGCGATGTAGTCGTAGATGCCGGTCTGCTGGGTGATGTAGACCAGCATCATCATGCCGGCGAGGAGCCCCAGGGTGGCGAACTCGACCGATTCGATCGCCAGTTCCTGGTTGTAGTCGCCGACGAAGAGGACCACGACCGCCGCCCCCAGCAGCACCACCTTGGTCCGGTGCACGCGTTCGCTCGCGATCAGCGCCAGGACGATCAGGAATGTTGCGACTGCGAGTGCCAGAGCCCGATCCTATTTTAGGATCGGGTTCTGATGTCTTGATCCACGCTTCGCGCGGATACAAGGCGGCGAAACCCCAAGGATCGGGTCCCGGCGGCGTCCGGTGCTAGGGCCGCAAGGCGCGGCCGAGCTGCTCGACCGTGACGACACCGGCGAGCTGCCCGCCGTGGCGGGTCACCATCAAGGCCCCGAACTTCCGCAGGTCCGGGTTGCCGAGCAGGCTCTCCAGCAGGGCTTCCTCGGAGATGTGGAAGGCGCGGCTGTCGACCTCGAGATGCTCGGAGACGGGGGTAGTGGTGCGCTCCGTCCCGGGAATGTCTTCGAGCTGGTCGCGGATGACCATCCCGAGGAAACGCCCGGTGCCGTCGACCACGGGGAACCAGGACCACTGGTAGCGGAGGAAATACTCTTCCAGGGCGACATCGACGGTCGTCTCGCCGGGGATTGCGACCGGGTTCTCGTCCATCACGTCACCCACCTTGACCCCGTCGAGCCGGCTGGTGACGCTGGTCTGGACCGTCGCCGCGCGGGCCGAGCTGGTGATCAGGACACCGATCAGGGCGAGCCACACACCGCTGAAGACGTAACCGGTCGCCGCCCAGACGATGCCGAGGACGATGAACAGGTACCCAAAGATCCGGCCGAGGCCCGCGGCGAACCTGGTGGCCGCCGAGCGCTTGCCGGTGATCTTCCAGGCGATTGCCCGCACGATCCGGCCGCCGTCCATCGGGAACGCGGGCAGCAGGTTGAAGACGAGAACTATCAGGTTGACTGCCGCCAGCCAGCCGAGCATCCCGACTACGCCGGAGGTTCCGACGAACTGGTCCATCTCCATCGCGTTCCGGAGTTCGTCCCAGCCGACGGTTGCGATTCCGACACCGATAAGGGCGGCGGTGATCAGCGCCGTGACGACCGGACCTCCGATAGCCACCTTGAACTCGGTGCCCGGGCTGTCGGACTCCCGGTCCATCTGCGCCACACCGCCGAAGATCCAGAGCGAGATCTTCGTGATGCCGATGCCGTTCCGTTTCGCCATGTAGGCGTGACCGAGTTCGTGGAGGACGATCGACGCGAAGAAGCCGGCCGAGCTGGCGACGGCGAGCAGGTACGGCTCGGTCGACGAGTTCGGCTGGCCGAGGAGGTCCCCGTAGAACTCGGAGAGCCAGAAGATGAGCAGGAAGAGCACGATGAACCAGGACCAGTCCACCGTGATCCGGATTCCCCAGACCTTGAACAGCGTGAAAGATTTGCCGCCACCGAACATTGCCCACCCATGCTAGGGGACCGACTATCTTTCCCCGGTGGCCGAATCCTCTGAACAACTTCAATCCTGGCTCCGTACCCGTCTCGAGCAACTCGAACGGATAGACCGTCCGTCGGCGTCGCCGGGCGAGTTCGAAGCAGCACTATGGATGGCGTCCGAGTTCGCCGATCTGGGAGCCGAGGCACGAATCGAGACCGAGACGGTCCACGGCACCTACTGGTGGCCGATCGGGATCGGCACCGCCGCCGGCGTGCTGGGAGGGATCGCTGCCCTTGCAGGACGACGAAAGACTGCTGCGGCGCTGGGCGCTTTCGGCACCGCGGCGATCGCCACCGATTTCCCGCCGAGGTCCCGGCCGCTCCGGAAGCTCCTGCCGAAACGCGAGACATCGAACGTGATCTGCGAACTCGGCGACCCGGAGGCCGAACGAACGGTAGTCCTGGTGAGTCACCACGACGCCGCCCACTCCGGATTCATCTTCCATCCCGGCATCCCTGCCCTGGTCACGAGGACCGGCCTCTTCAAGGTCAAGGACACGAGCCCGATGCTTATGGCCCCGGTCATCGGTGGGCCCTTGCTCTCGGCCGTGGCCGGCCTCACCGGGAACCGGCACCTCGCCCGGGCCGCAATCGGCCTGTCGGCCGGATCGACTGCCGCCATGGCGGACATCGGCACCCGCGACGTCGTGCCGGGCGCCAACGACAACGGCACCGCGGTGATCGCGCTGCTCGACCTCGCCCGGCGCTTCCTTGACGATCCACCCGAAGGTCTGCGCATCGTCCTGCTGTCGGCGGGCGCGGAGGAATCCTTCAGTGAGGGGATCAAGGCGTTCGGAGAGCGCCACTTTCCGGATCTCCCGCGGGACAGGACCGTTTTCATCAACCTCGACACGGTCGGTTCCCCGCACCTGACCGTCCTCCGTGGGGAAGGCTTCCTCGGGATGTTCGAATACACCTCCGAGGTCCTCGAACTGGCCGACCGGACGGCCGCAGACCTGGGTATCGAGCTGATGCCGAATCTCAGGATCCGGAACGGGACCGACGGTCTCGAGCCGCTGGCGGCCGGCTACCCGTCGGTCAGCATCTGCTCATGCACCGAGCACAAGCAGCCGGCCAACTACCACTGGCCAAATGACCTCGCCGAGAACGTGGACTTCGGCACGGTGACCGAAGCGATCGATCTGAGCGAGGCGATGGTTCGCCGCCTCGCAGACGACTGGCTCTAGGCCTCGTCGGTGGGCTTGCCCCAGCGGTTGTCCTTGTAGTCCCGGTCGCGTTCGTCGTCGACCGCACCAGCTTTGCCTTCGGGGCCGTAACCGGCCTCGGTCAGCATCCGCCGGATGTCGACGATCGACTGGCGGTCGGCGTCCTTCGACTGGTGGACGTGGAAGACCTCGGTCTCGGGACCGAGCCCGACCTTGAGGTGCCCGTTGTGCTCCTTGGTGACCGTGCCGACCGCTTCGAACAGCGACTCGATCTTTCGCCATTCGACGCTGTGGTTCTGATGGTCGAAGATCTCGTTCAGGGTGGTGTGGTGGTGATTGCTCAGTCCGTCAGCGGACATCTGGGCCTTTCTGCTTTCAAGTTTGGAATCGGTTTCAGACTACGGGGGTGTTGCGCGCGATGATGGTCTCGTAGTCGAGGCCGGCGGGCAGCGTGCCGAAAGCCTCGCCCCAGTCGCCGCCGAGGCGCGACGCGCAGAAGGCGTCGCTCACTGCGGGGTCACCGTGGCGGATCAGAAGCGAACCCTGGAGCGCGACCGCCAAGCCCTCGACGACGCGCCGGGCGCGGACCTCGAGGGTCTCGGGTGAAGTCTCCATCGAAGTCTTCAGCTCGCCGACGTAGCGGTCGAACCGCTGGTCGGCGCCGCTGGCCTCGCCGATCTCGTTGAAGAGCGCTTCCAGGCTGGCGGGGCTCTTGACCATCGCCCGCAGCGCGTCGAGGCACTGGACGTTGCCCGAGCCTTCCCAGATGGACATCAGCGGGCTTTCCCGGAATAGGCGAGGCATGCCGGATTCCTCGACGTATCCGTTGCCACCGAGGCATTCGAGCGATTCGACCGCATGCCACGGAGCGCGCTTGCAGGTCCAGTACTTGAGCACGGGGGTCGCGATCCGCTTCAGGAGCTGGGCCGTCTCGTCTCCGGTGGCGGCCTCGTCGTAGGCGCGCGAAAGACGCATCATCGAAGCGGTCGCCGCCTCGGACTCGACCGAGAGGTCGGCCAGAACGTTCTGCATCAGGGGCTGGTCGATCAGCTTCTTGCCGAAGGCGGAGCGGTTGCTCGTGTACCAGGTGGCCTGGGCGACACCGGCCCGCATGCCGGCGCTCGAGCCGATCGTGCAGTCGAGCCGGGTGTGGGCCACCATCTCGATGATAGTCCGCACGCCACGGCCCTCTTCGCCGATGAGCTGGGCCCACGCGCCACGGAATTCGACCTCCGAGGACGCGTTCGACCGGTTGCCGAGCTTGTCTTTCAGTCTCTGGATGTGAAAGTTGTTGCGGGTCCCGTCAGGCGTGAA
>JBPPMI010000319.1:0-2164 GCA_051305975.1 Solirubrobacterales bacterium | reverse complement strand
GCCGGTGTGGACTTCTTCGCCCGGGCTTGTCGGTATCCCCTCGACCGAGTCGAGGTAACGGTCGACCATCCGGGCGCACTGGCGTCCTTCATTGATCGCCCAGACGATCAGTGACTGGCCGCGGCGGGCGTCACCGGCAGCGAACACGCCGGGGATCGAGGTCTCGTAGGTGCCTGCCTTGATGTTGCCACGGCCGTCCTTGTCCACTCCCATTCCGTCGAGCAGTTCCTGTTCCGGATGGAGGAAGCCCATCGCCAGAAGTACGAGGTCGGCCTCGATCTCGAAACCGGTGCCTTCGACCGGGCCGAACGGCGGAGCGTCCTCCGCGCGGGCGGCGTGAAGGGTCTTGACCTGGCCGTTCTCGCCGCTCAGGTGGGTAGTGGTGACCGAGAAGTCCTGTTCGCCCTTGTCGACCCGCAGGGCTTCTTCCATGGCGTAGGAGAGGCGGTACTTCTGGGGCCAGAGTGGCCACGGGGTGCGGTCGTCCGGCCGGCTCTCGGGCGGTTCGGGCAGCAGTTCGAGCTGGACGACCTGCTTCGCGCCTTCGCGGATCGAGTTGGCAACGCAGTCGGCACCGGTGTCGCCGCCACCGATGACGACGACGTTCCTTCCGGCAGCCGTGATGTTCCCGGGTGGAGGCGGAGAAGCAAGTGGCTTCGGTCCGGCTTCTTTCGCCAGCCAGCGGTTGCGGATGTAGAGGTAGTCCATTGCGAAGTGGACGCCGTCGAGTTCGCGGCCAGGGACCGTCAGGTCACGTGGCACGCGCGAGCCGGTTGAAAGCACTACCGCGTCGTAACGCGAGTTCAGTTCCTCGACGGTGATGTCGACACCGACGTCGACGCCGCACCTGACCACGACGCCTTCGTGGATGAGCTGCTGGACCCGCCGCTCGACCACGGTCTTTTCGATCTTGAAGTCAGGGACGCCGAAGCGGATCAATCCGCCGGCGGCTTCATCACGCTCGTAGAGGACGACCGAGTGGCCGGCCCGGCGGAGCTGCTGCGCGGCGGCCATCCCGGCGGGTCCGGCGCCGACGACGGCGACGGTGCGGAGGGTCTCGCGCTTCGGCGGGCGGGGGCGGATCCAGCCTTCCTTCCAGGCACGGTCGACGATCGTCTGCTCGATCTGCTTGATTGTCACCGCTTCGTTCTCACGGATCTCGAGTACGCAGGCGGCTTCGCAGGGGGCCGGGCAGAGCCGGCCTGTGAACTCGGGGAAGTTGTTGGTGGCGTGGAGCTGACGGATCGCGTCCTGCCAGCGGCCGTGGTAGACGAGGTCGTTCCAGTCGGGGATCAGGTTGCCGAGCGGGCAGCCGTTGTGGCAAAAAGGCACGCCGCAGTCCATGCAGCGGGCACCCTGCTCGGCCACTGCTTCCGCGTCGGGAAGCTCGACGAATTCGTTGTAGTCGGCCACCCGTTCACCGGGGTCGCGGTACGGGGTACCGGCTCTGTGGATTTCGAGGAAACCGCCGAGCTTGCCCATCAGGCCTCCCGGTCCGCGGAGACGGTCTGGGGTTCACCGATCACGTCGACGGCCTCGTCTTCTTCCGCATCGGTCTTCACGTCCTGCGCCTCTGATTCGAGTTCGGCGAGCACCCGCTTGTAGTCGGCCGGGAAGACCTTCACGAACCGGGTCGAACTCTCGGCCCAGCTGTCGAGGAGCCGTTCCGCGACCTTCGACCCGGTGCGGCGACCGTGCTCTTCGATCAGGCCCCGAAGTTCGATCAGGTCGGCTTCGTCCGGAACTTCCAGCTGGTTGCGCATGGTCGGATTGACCCTCTGTCCGAACTTGCCGTTCTCGTCGAGGACGTAGGCGATGCCACCGCTCATTCCGGCGGCGAAGTTCCGGCCTGTCGGGCCGAGCACGACGACCTGGCCGCCGGTCATGTACTCGCAACCGTGGTCACCCACGCCTTCGATCACGGCGGTGGCGCCGGAGTTCCGCACGGCGAAACGCTCGCCGCCGATGCCCCGGAAGAACGCCCGGCCCTTGGTCGCGCCGTAGAGGGACGTGTTGCCGACGATGACGTTGTGTTCCGGCACGTAATCGATGCCTTCGGGCGGACGGACGGAGATGGTTCCTCCGGAAAGACCCTTGCCGGCGTAGTCGTTGACCCCGCCTCGGCGCGAGAAGGTCACGCCGGGGGCGAGCCAGCCACCGAAGG
>JBPPMI010000318.1:0-3645 GCA_051305975.1 Solirubrobacterales bacterium | reverse complement strand
GGTCGATACGGCCCGTGCCAGAATGGCGGCCTGATGCTTGTCGTCCTCGAACCCGCGACCGAACAGGTGATGGCCGAGATTCCGAGAGCCGGAGTCGACGAGGTCGACGCCGCAGTCGCCGCCGCCAAAGCGGCCTTCCCCGCGTGGCGGGCCGTCACTCCCGCCGACCGGGCCCGGCTGATGCGCCAGATCGCCGACGGAGTCGAAGCCCGGCTCGAAGAACTGTCCACGCTCGAGGCCAGGAATGCCGGCAAGCCGATCGGTGACGCCCGGGGGGAGATCGGCATGGTGGCCGACACCTTCCGTTACTACTCGGGCGCCCCGGAGCGACTGCTCGGCCAAACGATCCCGGTAGCCGGCGGAGTCGACTTCACGTTCCGTGAGCCGATGGGCGTGATCGGGCTGATCGTGCCCTGGAATTTTCCCCTGGCGATCGCCTCCTGGAAGGTCGCACCAGCGCTGGCGGCTGGCAATACGGTCGTCCTGAAGCCGGCCGAGCTGACCCCGCTCACGGCCCTCGAGCTCGAGAAAATCGTCCTGGAGGCGGGAGTGCCCGAAGGCGTGCTGAACGTGGTCGCCGGACCCGGTCGAACCTGCGGCAACCGGCTGGTCGAGCACCCGGATGTCGCGAAGATCGCCTTCACCGGTTCGACCGAAGTCGGCCGCGGCATCATGGCCGGTGCTGCGGCAACCATCAAACGGGTCACGCTGGAACTCGGTGGCAAGTCCGCGACCGTCGTCTTCGCCGATGCGGACATCGAAGCGGCGGCGGCAGCGGCACCCTCGGCGGTCTTCGGCAACGCCGGACAGGACTGCTGCGCGAGGTCGCGGATCCTCGTCGAGAAGTCACAGGTGGACCGCTTCCTCGAAACGATGGAATCTGCGGTCAACGACCTGAAGGTCGGCGATCCGCTCGATGAGACGACGGCGATGGGTCCGCTCATCTCGGCCGCCCACCGGGAGACCGTCTCGTCTTTCGTGCCCGATGACGCCCCGGTTGCGTTCCGCGGCAACGTCCCGGACGGCCCCGGCTACTGGTTCCCCCCGACCGTGCTTTCCCCGATGGCGAACTCCGATCGTGCTTCCCGCGAAGAGATCTTCGGCCCGGTTGCCTGTGTGATCCCTTTCGAATCGGAGGCCGACGCGATCCGGATCGCCAACGAAACCGAATACGGCCTTTCGGGATCAATCTGGACAGGTGACGGTGCCCGCGCCCTCAGGGTCGCTCGTGCGATCGACACCGGCGTCCTTTCGATCAATTCGAACAGTTCCGTGCGGGTCTCCACCCCGTTCGGCGGCTTCAAGCAATCCGGCATCGGGCGGGAGCTCGGTCCGAACGCTCTCGACCACTACACCGAGGTGAAGAACGTGTTCTACGCAACTGGGGAGAACGGCTGATGCCGGGAAGACTCGAAGGCAAGGTCTGCGTCGTCACCGGCGCGGCGTCCGGCATCGGTGCCGAGACGGCCCGGCTGTTTGCGCAGGAGGGTGCGGTAGTGGTCGGGGCAGACCTCTCCCCTGACTCCGAAAGCGATTTCAACCTCAAGGTCGATGTGGCCGACGAAGACCAGGTCCGCGGGATGTACGAGCAGGTGCGCGAGAAGTACGGCCGCATCGACGTGCTCTTCAACAACGCCGGCATCAACCCGCCGGAGGACGAGTCGGTGCTCGACACCCCGCTCGAAACGTGGCAGAGGGTCCAGGACGTGAACGTGCGCAGTGTGTTCCTCTGCTGCAAATACGGGATCCCCCACCTGATCGAAACCGGCGGCGGCTCGGTGATCAACACCGCCTCTTTCGTCGCCGTCATGGGTGCCGCGACCTCACAGATCTCGTACACCGCTTCGAAAGGCGCGGTACTTGCCATGTCCCGGGAGATGGGCGTCGAGTTCGGCCGGCGCGGTGTGCGGGTCAACGCCCTCTGCCCGGGACCGGTCAACACACCGCTCCTCGAGGAACTCTTCGCCTCCGATCCCGCCCGGGCCTCCCGGCGCCTCGTGCACATCCCGATGGGCCGGTTTGGCGAAGTCCGCGAGATCGCACAGAGCGCACTCTTCCTCGCCTCGGACGACTCGTCGTTCGTCACCGCCTCGGCGTTCATGGTCGATGGCGGCCTGTCGGGCGCGTACGTGACACCGGAATAATGAGAACAAGTCTCATTTTGATACGATCCGGCACATGGACGCAAGCATGAGGACGGGACGGGAACCGAGCTGATGTGCTCACAGTGCGTGACCGGGGTCTCGATCGCCGCCGTCGCTTCGGCAACCGGCGCTCGGGCCTGGCTCAGCGTCCACCAGCCCTGCTGGTTCACGCCGAAGCTGATGAAACTGTCCACCGCCTGTCTCCTGACCGTCGGGGTGCTCGCGGCGGGCCTCCAGGTTTGAGGTCCCGGTGAACGAACCCCTGGACTGCGTCGTGATCGGTGGCGGTTCAGCGGGCCTGAGTGCCGCACTCGTGCTCGGGCGAGCTCGCCGACGGACCCTGCTCGTCGACGCCGGCGGTCAGAGCAACCTTCCCGATCCCGGTGTCGGAGGCCTGCTGGGCCACGAGGGACGTCCCCCGGCCGAGCTTTACGAAGCCGGGCGACGAGACCTCGAAGGATTGCCTTCGGTCGAGGTCCGCTCAGGAACCGTCCGTGACGGGGCTGGCGAAGACCAGGCCTTCACCCTCGAGCTCGACGACGGCACGTCGGTGACCTCAAGGAAGGTTCTCCTGGCCATGGGCATGGATTACGTGACGGCGGACCTGCCGGGCCTGACAGACCTGTGGGGCGATTCGGTCTTCCATTGCCCCTTCTGCCACGGCTGGGACGTCCGGGACAAGGCGGTGGCGGTCAGAAGCAACGGTGCGGCCGCCCTCCACGGTGCGTTGATGATCCGTGGCTGGACCGACAACGTGGTCCTGCTCACGGACGGGCCGGCCGACTTCGGCGACGGCGATCGCGGAAAGTTCGAGGCCGCCGGAATCGTGATCGACGAACGGCCGCTGGCTGGGCTCAAGTCACGTGACGGTTCTCTGAGCGCGATCGAATTCACCGAGGGTGACGACCTCGAACGGGACGCCATGCTGGTGGCGGCGCAGCTCCACCAGCGCTCGGACCTGCCGGCCCGGCTGGGCGCGAAGAACGCCGAACCCACCTTGATGGCGAAGGACGCCCTCGCGGTCGACCAGTTCAAGCGGACCAGTGTGTCCGGCATCTTCGCTGCGGGAGACCTGGCGGGCGACCCGGCCCAGGTCTCGATCGCGGCAGCCTCCGGCCACGCCGCGGCCCTCGCCGTGATCCAGAACCTCCTGGCCGAGGACTTCGGCCTGCCGCTGCCACCGGCGATGACCTCCGATTAGCCCATGAGGCGATCGGCCATTCGACCTACCGACGACTGCGCGACAGTAATGATACTGAATCTCATTCTGATATAAATCCTGGTCCTCAACCGATTCAGGAGTTCCATTGTTAGAAACTTTCAGCCTCCCCTTCGTCCAGGAGGGACTGGTCGAGATCCTTTTGCTTTCCGTCCCTGCCGGCCTTGTCGGCTCGTGGATCGTCCTGCGCGGGCTAGCCTTCCATTCCCATGCCGTCGGGACCGCTTCCTTCCCGGGACTCGTGCTGGCCGACGGCATCGGCTTCTCCGCGGCCCTCGGGGC
>JBPPMI010000317.1:0-3584 GCA_051305975.1 Solirubrobacterales bacterium | reverse complement strand
CGGCGATTTCGGCTGCTTCGCTGGGGCTGCGGCCGACCCGGACGCCCTTGGCCTCGAAGGCCTGCTTCTTGGCCTCGGCGGTGCCGGAGGAGCCGGAGATGATCGCGCCGGCGTGACCCATCTGTTTGCCGGGCGGTGCGGTGAATCCGGCGATGTAGGCGACGACGGGCTTGGTGATGCTCTCGCTGATGAAGTCGGCGGCGCGTTCCTCGGCGTCGCCGCCGATCTCGCCGACCATGA
Source organism: Solirubrobacterales bacterium (assembly GCA_051305975.1). Taxonomy (GTDB): domain Bacteria; phylum Actinomycetota; class Thermoleophilia; order Solirubrobacterales; family 70-9; genus 67-14. Next base: position 3,344 of record JBPPMI010000317.1, on the reverse strand, counting down.
CGATCAGTTCGGTCTCGTCGTCCTGCTCGAAGAGGGTGAGGATGTCGATGAAGTCGGAACCGACGATCGGGTCGCCGCCGATGCCGACGATCGAGGAGTTGCCCATCCCCGCCTGCTTGAGCTCGTTGCCGATCTGGTAGGTGAGCGTCCCCGACTTGGAGACGACGCCGATCTTGCCACGGTCGAAGAACTGGGCCGGGATGATGCCGACGTTGGCCTTCTCGGGGGACAGGATGCCGGGACAGTTCGGCCCGATCAGGGTCACGCCCTTCTCCTTGGCCTTCCAGTAGGTCGGCAGCATGTCCATTACCGGGATGCCCTCGGTGATGGCGATGACCGTGTCGACGCCGGAGTCGATCGCTTCGTTGATGGCGGCAGCGGCGAACTTGGCCGGTACGAAGACCATCGAGGTGTTGGCGCCGGCCTCTTCCACGCTCTCCTCGATCGAGTTGAAGACCGGGACACCTTCGACGTCGTGTCCGCCCTTGCCGGGGGTGACGCCGGCGACCAGGTTGGTGCCGTACTCCTTGTTGCGGAGCCCGTGGAAGGTGCCTTCGCGGCCGGTCAGGCCGGAGACGACAAGCTTTGTGTTCTCGTCGATGATGATGCTCACGAGGGTCCCTGCTCTCCGGCCAGTTCGACGACGCGCTTGGCGGCGCCGAGCATCGTGGCTTCGTTGTGGAGGTTGCTCAATCCGGCTTCGGCGAGGAGGCGAAGGCCCTCTTCCGAGTTGGTGCCGTCGAGGCGTACGACCAGCGGCAGGTCGAGGTTCATCTTCGAAGTGGCCTCGATGATGCCCTTTGCGACCTCGTCGCAGCGGGTGATGCCGCCGAAGATGTTGAAGATGACCGCTTTGACCTTCGCGTCCGAAGTGATCACTTCGAGCGCGTCGTAGATCGCGTCGGCCTTGGAACCTCCGCCGGCGTCGAGGAAGTTCGCGGGATCGCCACCGGCCTGGGCGACGACATCCAGGGTCGACATGCAGAGGCCGGCGCCGTTGCCGAGGATTCCGATGTCACCGTCGAGCTTGACGTAGGTCAGGCCTTTCTCCTTGGCCATCGCTTCCTGCGGATCTTCGATGTCGCTGGCCAGTTCTTCGAATTCCGGGTGGCGGTAGAGGGCGTTGCCGTCGATCGTCGTCTTCGAATCGAGGGCCACGACTTCGCCCGCGGAGTTGACGATGAGCGGGTTGATCTCGATCAGGACCGCGTCTTCGGCGATCGCGATGGCGACCATGCGGACGAGGATCTCGGCGACCTGGTCGGCGTCCTTCTCGGGGATGCCCGACCGGGCGACGATCTTGTCGGCGGCGGCCTTGTCGAACTCGGAGAGCGGGTCTACGTGCTCCTTGACGAGGGCATCGGGGTCGGATTCAGCGATCGCTTCGACGTCCATGCCGCCCATGTGGGAGAGGATCAGCATCAGTTTCTTGGCCGAGCGGTCGAGGATTACCGATGCATAGAACTCGGCTTCGATGTCGGAGCCGGCTTCGACCCAGAGCTCGTGGACCTTGAACGGTCCCTCTCCGTGCGGACCGAAGATGTCCATGCCGATGATGTCTCCGGCGTGTTCGTGTGCCTGGACGGCGTCGGCGGCGATCTTGATGCCACCCGCCTTGCCACGGCCTCCGATCAGTACCTGTGCCTTGACGGCGACGGGGTAGCCGAGTTCTTCGGAAGCCGAACGGGCTTCTTCAGCGGTCTTCGCGTGACTGCCTTCCGGGACGGGGAGGCCGTGCTTGGCGAAGAGTTCTTTTCCCTGATATTCGAGTAGGTCCATGAGTTCTGACGCGCTCGGAAGAGACGGTGAGCGCGACGCGGGACTCTATCCGACATAATGGCCGTCGCGCATGCCGCTACCGAGCCTAAAAAACATCACGTGGGTAACTACAGACTGCTACGGCACCCTGATCGATTGGGAGAAGGGCATTTCCGAGGCTTGCGCCAAGGAGGCCGAGAAAGACGGGTTCAGTTTCGACACCGAACCGTTCCTCGCCCGGTTCTTCGAAGTACAGGCCGAGATCATGTCCGGCTCCTACGAGCTCTACGCCGAGGTGCTTCGCCGCACGATCATCAAGGTCGCCGGCGAGATCGGCTGGGAAGTCGAACCTTCACGGGCTCAGTTCCTGCCCGACAGCGTCGCTTACTGGCTTCCCTTCAGGGAATCCAACGCCGCGATGGACCGGCTCGGCAAGAAGTACGACATCGGCATCATCTCCAACGTCGACGACAAGATGCTCGGCATCTCCCGCCGTCACCTGCGCACCGACCTCGATCTCGTGGTCACCGCCCAGCAAGTTCGTAGCTACAAGCCCGACGAGGTTCATTTCAAGGAATGCGCCCGCCGCATCGGTGGCAAGAAGGGCTGGCTCCACATCGGCTGCAACTACGACAACGACGTCGCGCCGCTGCTGAAGATGAAGGTCCCGGTGATCTGGGTCAACCGTCACGGCGAAAAGCTGAACGGCCGCAAGAAGCCTTCACTCGAGGTCAAGTCCGTCCGCGACGCAGTCCAGACGCTGGGCGCAGGCGGCTGAGCTCCGCGTCGGTCGTGGCGCGGCTGAAAGTGGAAGTCGAAGTGGAACTCTCGGCAGTCAGCCGGGAATGGCTGGATGGCACGGACCCCGGGGATCGCAAGCGTCTCGGGCAGTACCTGACCCCACGACCGGTGGCCGACGCCCTGCTCTCGAGGGTCAGTCTGGCCCCCGGCATGAAGGTACTCGACCCCGGTGTCGGCACCGGTGAACTTCTCGCTGCGGCCTCCCGGCTGGAGGACGGGCTCGAGCTCCACGGCTGGGACACCGATCCCTCGGCCCTGGAGGCGGCCTCGAAGCTGGTTCCGGAGGCCCACCTCGAGGAACGCTCGGCTCTCGAGCCCCGGGGAGGCCGGAAGTTCGACCTGGTCATCGGCAATCCGCCGTATTTCCAGTTCCGGCCGACCACGGCGCAGAAGGAGCACTTCGCCGGGGTGATCTCCGGCCGGACCAACATCTTCGCCTGCTTCTTCCAGGCCGGACTCGACGTGCTCGTGCCCGGTGGCCGGCTCGCGTTCATCGTGCCGCCGTCGCTCAACAGCGGGGCCTTCTTCGTGGCGCTGCGGGAGCACATCAGCGGGCGGGCGTCGATCGATGACCTGGTCGTCCTCGAAGGCACCGACCTGTTCGCGGGGGCGAACACCGCGGTCCAGCTGCTCGTCCTGGAGAAGGGCGGAAGAGCTGGCCCTTTCCTGCTGGAGCGGAGCTCTGCCGAGTCCGGTTTCCGGCGGGTCATCTTCAGCGAGAATCCGGATCTGCTCGCCGCCCAGTTCGAAGGCAGACGCACTCTCTGGGAGCTCGGTTACGAAGC